>JALOPY010000095.1 GCA_025453735.1 bacterium
ATATTCCCTCCGTTAATTACCTGTGAAGCCGTTATTGCAGAGAGCTGTTTTCTCTTGCAAAATATTCCACACGGTAGCGAGAAACTTTTTGAGCTGTTTGAATCAGAATTGATTTTTTTGTCTTTTCAGTTGGATCGGGAAATCAATAACATTAAACAACTGATGATTCAATATGCAAGCGTACCGATGTCTCTGGCGGATGCTTGTCTGGTTAGAATGTCAGAATTGCATTCGAACTCAACCATTGTAACACTGGACAGCGATTTTAATATTTATCGAAAGCACCAACGTTTGGCTATTGATGTAATTTTGCCTGATTTTTAAAACTCATTATTTCTTTTAATAGCGCCTTATTCTAGCGCTACTCAAAAAATTAATTTGTCCACCATTTTCTGTCCAGGAAAAATCAATCAATTTTTATTATCATTTCCACTCCACTAGATCCATCAAAATCTCATAAATTTTCTAAATTAAAATTATCGAAACCTCCTCATTTTTTATCCGTAAAGCAAATCGTACCAAAAATCAACTGGCAAAAATCACGAGACAATTCATGGAGCTGTTATGAAGAAATGGTGCTGCTTCTTTTTCATGTTATTATTCGCTAGCTCATTTGCTGCGGCGAATAATGTCGACAAAGTGATGACACTGCAAAAAACGGCCGAGCATATCCGAATCGACGGACTCATCGATCCAGGCTGGAGTCAGTCCGATTCAGTGTGGGAATTTACCCAGCACCAGCCGTACTATGGAGCGGAACCCACTCGCCGAACGGTTGCAAAATTATTGACTAACCAGGATGTGCTGTATTGCCTGATGGTGTGTTACGAAGATAAAGCCAGCATCCAGAAACACAAAGGCACGCTGGATAATATGGGCGGCGATATTGTCTCCTTGATGCTGGATACGTTTGGCAATAAGCGAACGGCATACAAATTCGCAGTGACAGCCGCGGGCGTTCGGGCGGATTGCCGCCTGGTGGACGATGCCCGGAACCGGGATTATTCCTGGGATGGCATCTGGTTTTCCGCTGCAAAAATCTATGACTGGGGCTTTGTCATCGAAATGGAAATCCCTTACAAGTCTATTCAGTACGATGAGAAGCTGTCCGAATGGGGACTGGATTTCGACCGCTGGATTCCTGCCCGCACTGAAGATCTCTATTGGTGCAAGTACGAAGAAAACGAGGGACAACGTGTCTCAAAATTTGGTAAGTTGCTGTTTCAGGATTTTCTGCCATCCGTGAAAGGACTGAATCTTGAGGTTTATCCGGTGGGAATTTCAAAATTCACTTATCTGAATAATAAAAAATACAAAGGGGAGCCGGATGCTGGCATCGATATTTTTTACAATCCATCCCCAAAATTGACCTATCAGCTTACCGCCAATCCCGATTTTGCCCAGATCGAAGCCGATCCGTTTGAGTTCAACATCTCCCGCTATGAGACCTATTTTGAAGAGCGCCGACCGTTCTTCACCGAGGGAAATGAAATTTTCATGGCGTCCGGCAGGGAACGAAATACTGGATTTTATCGTCCGCTCGAATTGTTTTATTCGAGACGAATCGGCAAAAAGTTACCCGATGGAACAGAAGTTCCATTAGTGTTTGGAACCAAAGCATTCGGTCGGATTAACACCTGGGAATATGGCGGCTTCCTGGCAATGACGGGTGAAACCGATTATGTGGATGATAGCGAAAAATATACTGAAGATCAGGCATATTTCGGATCAGTTCGGTTGAAAAAGCAGATCATGGGTAATTCATCTATCGGACTCATGTTTGTCGGAAAACATACGGATAATGAGGACAATGGCGTTCTTGATCTTGATGGCGCGTTCCGGATGTCGGATTGGCAACTGTCCTATCAATTGGCTCGCTCGTACAAAAATTCTGTTGGCGATTTTGCCGGCTCTGCGGGCTTCACCATGTTCCGTGAAAAATATATGGTGTTGATGCGGGGCAGGTATATTGGTGAAAATTTCGATATCAATCAGGTCGGATTTGTGCCGTGGCTGGGGACCAGCGAGTTCGTCGGATTGGCAGGGCCCCGCTGGTACTTCGATGATGGCTATATTCGACAAATATTGATTTATGCTGGCGGATTGCTGGGTCATGAAAAAATAGATGCATTCACCGATTACGGTGGACTGCTTGGCTATAATATGCAATTCAGAAACAATTGGGGATTTGAGATCAATACTGATCTCGGCAAATCCAAGGATGAAGGTATCCAATACACGACGTATAATATCAATTTCAGCTCATGGTTCAACACCAATCCCAAGCTGCATGCCAATATTTTTGGCGGCTATTCCCGCACCTACAATTTCTCGCGGGATTATCTGGCATATTACTCCTGGGTTGGCTCGTTTCTGGAATACCAACTGCTCAATGAGCTGCAAGTCGGAACGTCAGCCGACATGTTCATCGAAGGCAATCCGTCCGGAGCGATCGAAGAAATTACGTACAATGCCCGACCCTATTTTTCCGTCACGCCGATTAACAATCTGAACATTCGGGTTTATTTCGACAATCTATTTATTCGCTCATCGGATCGGTCGGAACAGACGATTTTTGGTTTTCTATTCTCCTACAATTTTTCGCCGAAAAGCTGGATCTATTTTGCCATGAATGAAATTCGTGCGCGAGAAAAGCAGTTTGATTCGTTCGATCATCTGCTATCGAATCGATTGCGGATTCAGGATCGAGTGGGAGTTTTTAAGGTGAAGTATTTGTACTATTTTTAGTTCATGGAATATTGTTTGCGGAGTTGAGCCTCCCGAAGTCCGTCGATCCTTTGGGAGGCTTTTTCTCTAATTCTAGTCAGATGCTAAAAATTCTATGGATGAAAGATTCATAGAAAATGATTGAGTAAAAGGTCACTTACACCCGAGACTGAGGTTTTCGTGTTTTACATGATTGATGAATAATCACTTGACTTTTCAAAATAATATATTTATTTTAAGATGAATTAAAATCATGTCGAACAATTCAATGCCAAGCAGGTCGTTGCCATGAAAATCAAAGAACCAGCCGCCAGTTATGTCATACATCGAAAAAAATACACTTACCAGGATTATCTCGATCTCCCGGATGATGGGAATAGGTACGAATTGATCAATGGAGAACTTGTTATGACTCCCGCTCCAAATACGATTCACCAGACTGTTACCAATAATTTTGAAGATTCTCTGCGATCATTTCTTCGCAAAAATAAAATGGGGAAAATGTTTCATGCTCCTTATGATGTGGTTTTAAGCAAAAAGAATGTGGTCCAACCAGATATTCTTTATGTTTCAGCCGAGCGGTCGGGAATCATCACGGAAAGCAATGTTGCAGGCGTACCTGATTTAATCATCGAGATTCTTTCCCCAGGCACAGCCTATTATGACCTGCTTGAAAAAAAGGAAATTTACGAACAGTTTGGCGTCCCAGAATACTGGATCGTCGATCCGAAAAAATTGAGAATAGATGTTTATCAAAATGTTGGACAACGGTTCGAGCTGAATCAGCGCGTTGAATCGGAAGGAATTGCAAAGTCTATTGTGATAAAAGGATTTGAAGTGAAAATAGAAAATATTTTCTCGTTAGAATAAAACTAATAAGACTCAACTACAAGATAATCATTTCTTCACCACCGCCAGCTTCCCTTTCATCGATGTATCTCCGTTCGAAACATAATAAATATAAATCCCCGACGCTACCATCTCCCCCTCCTCATTCCGCAAATCCCAGCTCACGCCGCCATTGCCATCTTTTTCTTCCAGTGTCCGAATCACCTGGCCGGATGTCGTGATGATTTTTATCGTGGCTTCTTTTGTCAGGTTGGCGAACATAATCGAATTTTCTCCTCTTCCAACTCGACACGGATTGGGATAGGTGAAGACCTGGGACAGATCGTTCTGATAAAAAATCAGTGATGCCTGGCTGCCCTGCCCCGGTTGAATGGGAATGCCTGATTCGCTCTTCAGATTTTCGACTGTAATGATATAATTGATTCCCAGTGCACCAATGGGATGATTTTCATCGAGTTCCAGTAGCACCTGTCTGGCATCATCGCTGCTTAGTTCGATTCGCGCAACATCGAATGCCGGTTCGAACAGATAGTTGGATTTTTCCAATGCAGTCGCTGGATCAACAGGCTGGTTAAAAGCAAGCGCAATGGTCTGGCTTTTTATCAAATTGGCACTCATCAGATAAAATGATTGTGTTTTTTCTGAAACCGCAAAGGTAACTGAATTTTTTAACGTATCGATTGGCGTACGATCTCGATCCTTCACGCCGGAGGCTGTAATTGAATAAGTCCCGGCAGCAATAGATCGACTTGCAAGGGTCAAAAGGACTTCTTCTCCAGAGCGGGAATCGATGGCAGAAATGGGCTGACCCAATTCGTTTGAAAATTGATAATTTGAGACATCCCGAATTGATGCATCCATTGGCTCACTGAAGCGCAACCGGATTTGATTGGGAGCAATGAATTCGGCGGATTGACAGAAAGGTCGGGTTCCAGGGCGGGCTGAAATTGGATCGGTTTGTCTTCCCTCGGCAGGCTGCTGCGATTTGTCAATCGATACGACTGCATACCAATACAGCGAATCTTGCTGCACATCATCATCGATATATCGAGTATCGGTAAGATAAACAAATCTTTTCAATTGATCGATCGATGTCCCGCGATAAATAGTGTAGCCATCGGCTCCGGAAACAAGCTGCCATTCCAGGTAAACATGATTTTCATCGAGCGGATAGACTTGAAATGCTACCGGAGCGGGTGCTCCTGCTACAGAAGTCAAACGATCCTGCAATGCGATGATTTTCTCGCCTGTATTCAGAAATATCTCAGGTTTTCCATCATTATCGATATCGCCGATGGCATTCGCCTGGCTGCGTGTGGGAGAAAAATATCCGATAGGTTCAAACATGCCTGATTTGTCATCAAAATCAATCACATAAAAATCAGGGAAAACATTAAGCAACAATTCGTCCCGTCCATCATCATTGATATCGCCAGTGGAAATTCCGCTGGAAAAATCGGCTGGATTGGCAAAGCCAAAAAACGCCTGCTCCCAAATCGGCTGAAACTGATTATCACCAGTCGTGTCATAAATTCGAAAGATCCAATATCGGCCATCATATTCATGTTCCGCATCCAGATCAGGCGAAGAATGGCAGCCTGCGGCAAATTCGGTCACGCCATCGCCATCGTAATCGCCGCTGGCAATGAAGTCGATGGCATCCATCAATGGGAGCCTGTCCTGCCAGGTCGGGACGAGTTGATTATCTGCAATCGCTTCATAAATATAAATATCTCCATCATAATCGCCCAACAGAATTTCCATTTTATTATCCCCATCGAAATCGCCGATTTCTGAATGGGGGATGCCAGTCCCATTGGTTCCTGCGGTTGGATTCGGCAGTGAATCCATTAAAACAAATTGATGATCTCCGATATTTTCATGAACTGTCCAGGTATTGCCTACCCTGGCGATAATTTCGATTTTTCCATCTTGATCGAGATCGGTAAAGCGACTTGCCCAGAAATCGTTGCTATCTGCCCAGGCGATCTGCTGAGGAAAATTTCCAGTACTTTCACTTTCAAAAATGAACGAGATCGGCCCTGCTCCGGCTAGAATTTCTGGCAATCCGTCGGCATCAGAATCACCAATATCTCTTGGGATGGCAACTTGTGAACTGATCTGAATTTCTTGGAATTGCCCATCCTGAAACTCGAACAAGACTAAATTCTGGAACGCATTTTTATCAGTCAGTTTTGTCCCGATCACTTCTTTATTTCCATCCTGATCAAAGTCACAAGTACAATTGAGCAGGTAGAGTGATGGAAGATCAAACTTCAGATTGGAAAAGCGGCTGGTTTCGATTGCTGGCTCTGTCAACTCGATTGAATAATTGAAGCCGAGGTTATCGGCAAGCGACACCAAGCTCGATCGGTTCTGGAGTTTCAAATAAAATTCAAAATATCCCATTTCAGCAAAATTATAGCGGTGCATCTTCACTTCATAACCCAGGGAAATCTCTGAAAATGATTTTATCGAATTCTTTGAACGATAAAAGATGGAAGCCCTGGTAATGTCATCTGTTTCAAACTCGATGAGCTGGGAAAAGCGATTGCCATCGATCATTTTGGTCTGTTTCAGCGAGACCAGATTGGGGGGCGTGCGGTCAATGTATATTTGGGTTTTGTGTTCGACCGCGCTGCCATCTTTATTGATCACGCGAAGTCGAAGAATGTAGGTTGATTCCGATAAATCGGAAATGTCCCACGTTCCCAGTGTATCCTCGATGATCTGTCGACCCGTCACTTCGGTGATCAAAATCCATTCCCCGGGATTCGATCCCAGTCCATAAAAAAGTTCAAACTTTTGCAGCAATGCTCCTGACGCAGTTCCCTCGATTGCCACTGGCGTGTGATAAACTCCCTGGTCTAATCTGGGGCTGGTGATGAGCGCCTGGGAGGCATAATTCACCAGCAAAGCTCGTTCGGCATTGACTCTGCCTGCGGCATAGAATTGATCCCAACCAGATTCTCCAAGATCATCGGTAGAGGAAACGAGAATGTTTCGCACATCCTGGTTGGATAATTGCGGCTGCAAACTCAGAATCAATCCAGCGACACCTGAGACTACCGGCGCTGACGCGGATGTGCCTGAAAAAGTTTTATACTGATTATCTTTTGTAGTGGTTAAAAGCAAAACTCCAGGAGCAACCAGATCGACTGTTGCCCCGTAATTTGAAAATCCTGCTAAATAATCATCCTCAGCAGTTGCCCCGACCGAGATAGTTTCCGAAAATCCCGAAGGATAATGCACTTCAGCCGATTGGCTATTTCCAGCCGAAGCAATCAGCACGACCCCGCTTTGAAAGGCGAACTGGCACACATCCCGCAGCATTTGCGATGTCGCCACATCGCCGAAGCTCATGTTTATAATCCGTGCGCCATTATCCACTGCATAAATGATGGCAGATGAAACATCGTCTTCTTCCAGCAAGCCCTGGCTGGTGCCCGCTCGCAGGTTCATCAGACGACAGCCAGGCGCCACACCCGCAATCCCAATGCTGTTATTGGCAATAGCGCCAACGATTCCTGTCACATTCGTACCATGTCCGTTTTCATCGAACGGATCGTTGTCCTGGTCTTGATAATCGCCTCCATCCGGAAAGTGCGGCGCATCCGTGAAATCCCAGCCCTGAAAATCATCGACAAAGCCATTGTCGTCATCATCGATTCCATTTATTTCGGAAAGGTCGATCACCCCATTGCCATTCAAATCTTCGCCAGAATTGAGCCATAAATTTAGATGCAGCTCTTCGTGATTGTAATCGATCCCGGTGTCGATGATGGCGATTAACACGCTCGAATCGCCATCCGTTTTTTGCCAGGCTCGATCGAGTTGGATTTTTTTGATATACCATTGCTCTGAAAGAAGTGGATCTTCAGGAAGCTGATGAGTGCGAAAGACATGATTCAATTGGGCATATTCAATTGCTGGATGCGCCCGAAGCTCGGCAAGCAATTCTTTAGAATCAATTTTATTATTTAGGTTAATTGTTGCCCATCGGTCGATACCGATTTCAGAATATAAATCTGATCGACTCTTCTGTAAGTTACGAAATTTGGAGGAACGTGATTTTGATATGAGTGATTTTAGTTCGACTTGAGCGAATTTAACAAACGCTGAATCAATTGCAGCCAGCTCAATTGATTGGGATAATTCAAAGGGGAGCTTTGATTTAAATTTGACAAGAAGGTCCTGCGCCCGAATTGAATAAATAAAACTAAAAATGAAAATCGCTGTGATGAGCAAGCTGCGTTTCATTGCGTCTGATAATCCTTCATATTTTTTGAATTCATCAAATGAAAAATGGAACGAA
>JALOPY010000694.1 GCA_025453735.1 bacterium
TAAACATGGCTGTATGATTAGATAAAAAAATGCAATTCTATCTGTTGTCATAGAATTGCATTTCAGTTTTTGTTATTCAATTTAACTCTAAATTCCCATTACAAAAAGCAACGATATAATGGCAAAATTAAACTTCATTAAATTAAAAATTATCAAACAAAATTTGGATTCTAAAAAAAATACTGGCTATTCTAATTTAATGAATAAGAAGTCATAGTCTTTTGATAGGGGAAAAACAAGTTATATGTGCTATCGTCTTTCGAATATATATAATTTCTCAAGCCAGGAATTTTTACAGCGCAAAATAGATATTCATCTAACTCTATATTCATAGCTATAATCTTTAATTCCAATTTTCGGGATCATCAACATGCCAGTCATCGCCTTCCCAATCTTCTTCTTCTTCATCATCTTCGTCCCAATCCTCTTCATCCCAATCGTCTTCGTCATCGTCCTCCTCGTCGTCGTCATCATCATCCCAATCGTCCTCCTCATCGTCGTCCCATTCGTCATCGTCTTCCCATTCATCTTCATCATCCCATTCTTCCTCGTCGTCCCATTCTTCTTCCTCTTCCCACTCGGTATCCTGCCAATCTTCATCGTCATCATTAATTTTAAATTCACGATTGAATGACCACAATTTTTCTAAATTATTGCCTTTCATTATTAAATCCTCACTAATTTTTATAGATGGTTAACTCGATTTTTATTCGGGCAGAAGTTATAGAATAAATTTGAAAAATGCAAGCATAATTTATGAAATATTTAAATAATTTTTTGATCGCCTGATTCAAGCTAACTCTGCCCGTTTCGGTTTAATTTTTCAGTGTAAAAATTTATTGATAAACTGATTCCATCCGCCTGAGTGGATGGAATCAGTTATAAATTTTAATCCTTAATAAATATATTCAATTTTCAATCTGTAATACACAACAGCAAAACCTGCATCTTTTTGAGCGCCAGAAATGTGATTCAAATCGAATCGTTCAAAAGCTCCACAATATGCCTGACTTTTACCGGCACATTAAATTTGCGCACGCCATACGAAAGCTGGACAATGCATCCCGGGCAGGAAGTTACCAGCATATTGGCTTCGGTCTGTTTTAGATTTTCCATCTTGCGCTGCAAAATTTTCATCGACATCTCATTGTGCGCGATATTGTAGGTTCCTGCTCCGCCGCAGCACCAATTTGCTTCTGGCAATTCTTGAAATTCAATACCATCAATCTGCCTGATAAGTTCCCGTGGCTGCTTAGTAATTTTCATATAATGTCCCAGGTGGCAGGGATCATGATAGGTAACCGTCATCGGCTCAGCGGATTTGAATTTCTTATCAGCCATAAATTCAGTCAAAAACACATTAATATCTTTTATTTGAGTTGACACCTTTTCAGCTCGCTTACCCCATGCCTCATCATCGCCCAGAAGATGTTTATAATCCGTCAGAAAAGACGAACAACTTCCGCATTCACTGATCACAATATCGCAGCCAGATTGTTCGATGGTTTCGATGTTTTTTTGCGCGAGCATCTTCGCTGCTGCTGCATCACCATAGCCTGCTGCTGGCAAACCACAGCATACATTTTCGAGAACATCAACTTGATAATTATTTTTTCTCAAGAGATTTACTGTGGCAACTCCGACATCCGGAAAAGCATAATTGATGCCACAACCGACAAAGTAACCAATTTTTAATTTGGTTTTCTGGGATTGATTTTCGAGCTCATTAGCTCGTTCCCGAAAGAATCTTTTGGGAAATGAACTGAGCAGCTCTTCCATATTGGCGATATTCTTGCCAAACCATCCAAAGACACGAAGCGCCTGCACCAATCCCGAAAGACCGCTTCGTTTGCCAAAGGAAGCTAATTTCATGAGGCGCGTCATACGCTTTGGATTGGGAAGCAGCTCTCGAAAGACAAATCGCTGCAAGTGGGGCTGCCCCATTTTTTGTATATAATTTTCCCGGGCAGCCATCATGATGTCCTGGGTTTTTACCACTGGCGCGCAGTTCTGGTTACATGCGCCGCACAGGAGACACTCAAAAATCGGATTTTTAAAATCTTTTGTCAGCTCGATTTCATTTTCAAATACACATCGAGCTAAAAAATTTCTACCACGGGCGACGGAATGCTCCATCCCGGTCATGACATACGTGGGACAGGTTGGCTGACAATATCCGCAGCGGATGCAGCGAATCGCTTCTTCATACGCATGTTGCCATTGAGTACTCATTCGTTTATAATCCTCCTAAAAATCTTCCGCCGGCAATTACCTGGTTGGTGATCGCAGCGCGATGGGCGCGTGATGAACCGTCAGGCTGCCCCCATAACTCTCGGCGCTCTGCCGAAGTGCCTTGATGGTAGATCTCCAATTTTCAATCAGGTCATGACTCCCATCGATTGCACCATTCCAGAATAAATTGACAATTCCATTTCCCGCGTGGCTTTGAATCGCAGCAGGAGATTTTTGTTCTGTCGATACTTTTTCAGCCGACGTCACTACATTCTCGCGAAAAGATTGAATTGCAATGGCTCCGGCATCATGCGCCATCTCTTGCAATTTTTGGACAGTCGTGGTCACCATTGCTGAATTCCCCTGGACATCGAAAATGAGAACGTGAGGCGCAGAAAATTCTATGATATCACTAAAATGCTCGCTGGCAAATATGCGATTGAAGTATTCACAACGATTGATTATTAATTTTGAGGAGCTAATCGCCCGGGCAAAGCCAGGAATGCGCTCGAAAGAATTGAAACCAACGCAGATTGACAGACTGTCGGCAGGAAGCGGAAAAAGCTTGAACGTAATTTCAGTGATTACGCCCAACGTCCCCATCGATCCGATAAATAGCTTGCTGAGATCATATCCCGCAACATTTTTAACAGTTTTGCCGCCCGTCCGAATCACGGTGCCGTCCGGTTGAACAACCTTCAGCCCCAGCACCAGATCACGGCAGACACCGTACCTCAGCCGCCATGGACCAGAGCTGTTTGCCGAAACTATCCCGCCCAGGGTACGGTTTTCTGCATTGACCGGATCGAGTGGAAGAAACTGCTTTTTCGATTTCAGAGATTGCTGGAGCGCCGCCAGATTCATTCCGGCTTCGACAGTAACCGTCAGGTCAGCGACTTCATGGCTGAGGATTTTGTTCATTCGATTGAGTGAAATCCCCAGGTCGAATGACTCAATAGCTGCGCCAAAATTGCATTCGCTATTATTGCCAAAAATCGAGATTTTCTTCTTTTCACGTTGAGCGAGCTTCATGATTTTTGAAATTTGTTCGACCGTAGTTGGGAATACGAGGATCGATGGAATTTTTCCAGCTACCACATATTTCGAAATTTCATTCCCACTGTCATAAATCGCATTATCGCCCACAATAGTTTTTAATTGATCGATCATATTAAATATTATCCACCTCAGTTACGGGAAAAATTTTATTGGGATTAAAAACACCTGCCGGATCAAAAACAGCTTTCATAACTTTCATCGCCGCCAGTTCAGCTTCAGTGAACAACGCTTTCATGGATTGCTTTTTTTCCAGCCCGATGCCATGCTCGCCGCTGATCGTTCCGCCAACAGCGATGCACTCAGCCAGAATTTCTTCACATGCTTTTGTCACTTTTTCTTTATCTGTCGAATTGCGATCATCGAACAAGATGAATGGGTGCAAATTGCCGTCCCCCGCGTGAAAAACATTACCAACCTTGAGACCATA
>JALOPY010000695.1 GCA_025453735.1 bacterium
CGAGCTGTTCAGGGCTTCGTTTATCTGGGTGAGCAGCGAATAATTCGTCAACGATTGTTGATATTTCTGGATCAAATTCAGCCGGACCAATGTGTCGGCGAAATAGGCTGACAAATCGCGAAAGATGCGGATTTCATAGTCGGTCAAGCTAATCTGCTCCTGGTGGAACAGAAGCATCGCTCCCATGATCTCCTTATCTGTTTTAAACTGGATGAGAAGCCTGGTCGCATAATTTTCTTCAACAGGCAAATTCAGAATTGTCTCGATTTTGTTGATTATTGCAACACCCTGCTCAATCTGGTTGCAGGTAGATAATATTTCGTTGAACGACAGCAACTGGCGGCGCATTCCTTTGAGGACAGTAATGTCCGGCGTTTGTCTTGAAAAATGGATGTCCAGTTCCATATCATCCGGGTCGCACAATACAATAACAATAAAACTGTAATCAAAAAATATTTTAAATTGGCTTAACAAGACCTGGGTAAACTGGCTTTTATTTAATGTCGAATTAATTGATGAGATCAGATCGTGGATCATCACCAGCCGATCTTTTTCATTTTTAGTATTCTTGTTCAAAATTTTGCTTTCAGTAATATCGATCAGCGATGCAGTCATCAGTTGATTGTCATCATCGATCGCGCACATTCTCAATTCAACGATGCGCTCTTCTCCATTAAAGCAAAGCAACGGGATTTCTATCGAATGCACCTGGTGAGAGGAATATCTCCGGTAATATTTTATTATATTTTTTTGCAGTGGCACCGGAAAAAGGTCTTCAAGATTCTTGCGATTCGTGTGTATCGCGAGTTTGTGACCATAGAGTTTTTCCATTGCTTCATTAACAGCTATAATTGTGCCATCTTGATTGAATAAAATGGTAGGAACGATAGATTTTTGAAATATTTTCTGGTAATAAACATTGGTATTTATAATGTATTTTTTTTGATCAATTTTAACTGAAGATTTAAGCAAAGATTCCTCAATTATTGCATTCAGGTCCAGATTTTTTAACATATTTTTGAACAAAATCAGTTCTTTTCGATAACTGCCCAGCAACAAAAAACCATCGCCTAAAATTTCGTGTTCGATTGGGAAGGATGCACTCGACCGAATTCTGATATTAGCGTTATTCTGAAATATCTTCTCGAGAGGTTGAACACCTTCAAGATTCGATTTTCGGCTCAGCAGGAAAATATGTCCATCGACTATTTTAAATCCCAGGCAGGCGGAAGCGGGCAATGTCTGTATCGGGAACTCGAGCTTTTCACCATTGAGAATTGAAATTGACAGAGAAAGATCGGATGAGCCTGGTTTATTCACAGCCAGCGCGGCAACGTCGATGTCAACTGTTTTTTGAATGGCACTGGAAATATCAGATAAAATGGACGGGAGATGCACTTCGGTATTCCAATTCATATTGTGCTCAATTTAAAAATGAAAAAACAATGAGAATTCTAAGCCAACTCAAAAAAGCAATTGGTAAGCAGCAGATCAGTAGAGCAATACTTACTATCCAGAAATGCTTAAAAATTAGAGGAAAAATTAAAGGATTTAATTTTTAAAAGCAAGCAAAAAATGGATATTACCTTTTTTTAACACGCTTAAAAAGTGGGAGTTATCTTAATCCCGGCTGATCAGCATTCATTTGTGACATCGAATTATTCATTTTTATTCATAACTATAGACGCGGATTTTTTTTTGATGATGCAAGCAGCGGCTCAGGACTATGAATAACAAAATTGTGACAGCATCATATCTGAAGTGGAAGGTTTAGTTGAAAAGAAAATTTTCAGTCTTCACGATTTGAAATTAATTTCCAATAAGAGTGTTATTGAAAACTTCAATATAAATCCATGCAACCTGAGTTATTCACATTTTTATGCCACAAGGCGCCAGGACGCAAGGGTGGCAAAGAAACCAGATTTCTCAAAGAAACCTGGTTTCTTATTACCACAGACTAAAAAGATCAAAAATTGATAATCGCTCCAATCACCGCATAATTGAACAGCGAAAAATTGTACACCACATCGTTATCCGCCCCGCCTTCGAGAATGCGGTAGCCCAATTTCAGACCAATCCGATCAGATACCTGGTACTGCAGCGCTGCCAGCACATCTTCAGCCCGACCCTGCGGCGCTGCCAGGGCATCGCCATCCACCAGCAATCCCAATTTATCATAAAAATTCCACAGCATTCGGAAATGAATGATCGGCACGAATCCGACATTGGTCTTTTTCGCTTCCATGCCATCGCCGCGAACACTGATCTCCGCCGCCAAGCTCGATCTTTTCTTTGAGGAGAAAATCGTAGCGATAAACCAGACGATAGGAATTGAAGCGATACGTGGCATCCAGTGGCGTATTGGCAGAAAAAGTCTTTCCTTGAAAAACCAGGTTTCGATCCAGTTGTCCTTTTGAGCTGAGCGACAACGGCGCAATCAAAATACCCAGATGATGACGGGGATTAAAATCATAAAATGCTCGAACACGATAAAAGACCGAAGGATCGATTTCCAATTCTTCGGACAACGAAAACAATGTGCCCTCA
>JALOPY010000096.1 GCA_025453735.1 bacterium
TCGATAACCAGCCGATGATCCAGAAAATCAAAATGATCGCGATGGTGCTCACTGCGGCGATTATCTGGTTATCGGTCAATGTGGAGAACAGCGATCCGATCGCAAGGTAGCTGCCGCCGAGCAAAACCATGCCGAGGTAGCCCGAAAGAATTTGCCCAATCTCAGGAGCGCCATAAGCAAACAGGAACAGCATGTAAATAAATGTGATGGCGATAATCAGCAGATACAGCGCAAATGCAGCCGCATATTTTCCCACGATCAATTGAAAATTGGTGATAGGGGAGGTCTGCAACAATTCAATCGTTCCGGTTTTCTTTTCTTCGGCAAACAGCTTCATCGTGATGAGCGGCAGAATCATCAATGCGAACAGACTGATATTGCCGAAGAACGGTCGGGTAACCCATTCATGAACATTCATCGGGGGCGCCATTTGCTGCCATTGTTGCGCGTACATATCCAGCTCATAACAGCGCTGCACGAATGACGAAAGCATGAGATAGAAAAAAATTCCCGATAGTCCCACGAATAGGGCGATCACAACATACGCCACTGGTGAAACAAAATATGACTTTAATTCTCGCTCGAATATTGCCAGAGTCTTTTTCATGAGCTCGACACCTCCGCTTCTTGCGTGGTGAGTTGCAAAAAGATCTCTTCCAGGCTCATTTCAGCTTTTTTTAGTTCATAAAGATCCCAGCCATTTGTCACAATGGCTTTGGCAAGCTCTCTGGTCACTTCGACTTGTAAATTGCTTTCGACAGAGTAAGTTGCTTTTTCATTTTCAAGTTTTGAGATAATTTTTACGTCGATAACACCCGGAACCCGGACAAGACATTCCATAACCGGTTGTTCAGGTCCGCCAATGACCAGCGTCACCTGTTCCGATCCTTTTAATTTGGCAGTGAGGTTTTCGGGTCGATCCTCCGCGACAACCCGTCCTTTGTCGATGATCACGACGCGCTCGCAGGTCATGCTCACTTCGGGAAGAATATGCGTGCTTAGAATAACGGTATGGGTTCCCGCAAAGCTTTTTATAAGCTCACGGACTTCGATGATTTGTTTGGGATCGAGACCAATGGTAGGCTCATCAAGAATCAGCACCTCGGGATCATGGATGATTGCCTGGGCGATTCCCAACCGCTGCTTATACCCTTTTGAAAGATGTTTGACAATGGTATGCACCCTATCGTCCAGCCCGGCTTTTTCGATGGCAGTATTAATTTTCGCGGAGCGGTCCCGGGAATCGATTCCTTTAATTTTAGCGATAAAATCGAGATATGAATAAACAGTCATCTCCGAATATAAGGGAGGGTGTTCCGGAAGGTAACCAATTCTTTGTTTCACTTCAAGCGGATTTTGAAAAACATCAAAACCCGCGACTCGCGCGGTCCCCCGTGACGCCGGCAAAAAGCCGGTTAGAATGCGCATCGTTGTTGTTTTGCCTGCGGCATTCGGACCCAAAAATCCAAGAATCTCGCCTTTTTCAACCCGAAACGTTACATTTTCAACAGCAATCGTATCTCCAAAGTAACGAGTTAAATGTTCAACTTCAATCAATTACCCTGTCTTCCTCCTTGTAACATGGATTTGCTTTTCTGCTTTGGAGCAATCTTTCTGGAATAACATTTTCACTTAGCGTCGGATACCTAACTTTTCAATTAATTTTCGATATTCATTAATATCTTCATTTTGCAAGTATCTCAATAACCGGCGTCGCTGTCCAACCATTTTCAACAGACCCAGTCGGGAGTGGTGATCCTTGGGGTTCAATTTGCAGTGTTGCGACAGCTCGGTAATGCGTCGTGTTAGCATCACGATCTGGCCATGGGTACTTCCAGTGTCTTTTTCGTTTTTTCCGTACTCTTTAAAAATTGCAACTTTCTCTTCCGATGTTAATGACATATTTTTCTCCTGGTTTTGTAACAATTATTATTGTTCTTTTGCAAGTATCGCTAACGTTTTTTTCTTATCGTTTTCAATTTGTTTCAACAAAGCTTCGATAGTATCGAACTGGTAATCATCCCGGATTTTTGCTTTAAATTTAACAGTGATTGTTGCTCCGTATAAATTTCCGGAGAAATCAAATACGTGCAATTCTATCGAACGATCCTGATGCGCAAATGTGGGGCGAGATCCGATATAAAGCACTGCTTTGTGCCATCGATCCTGCAATTGCGCCCGCACCGCATAAATGCCATCCCCCGGAATCAGCTTTTCACTGAAATTCGGCTTGAGATTGGCGGTCGGAATATTTAGCGTTCGTCCTCTGCCTTCCCCTTTGATAACGCTCCCGGTGAGCTGATAGTCTCGTCCTAAAAAATTTGTCGCCTGTTCAATATTACCATCGCGCAGCAGTCTTCGAATTTGAGTACTGCTGATGATCGTTCCACCCGATGAAAAAGGAGTGACCACGTCAATCGAGAAGCGATAGCGTTTGCTCAACTCGTCCAACACTTTTTGATTTCCCTGGCGATCCCGGCCGAATGCATGATCATAGCCGATAATTATTTTTTGAAAACCAATTTTATGAATGAGAACCGACTCAATAAAATCATGCGAACTCAGCCGGGCAAATTCTTCATCAAATTCCAGGATGATCAGACGATCAATAGCTAATGATTCAAAAATGGCAATCTTTTCATCAATCGTCGTGAGCAGTTTTAGCTCATTTTTTTGATCGCGTTTGATGACAAATTGTGGATGCGGCTCGAACGTGATGATGGTTGTGCATCCCTGAATTTGTTTTGCATTTTCACATAAAATGTCAATGATCGATTGATGACCCCGGTGCACGCCATCAAAAGTGCCCGTGGTGATGATACAGTTATTATCGTGTCGCAGTTTCTCTAAATTTCTGACAATTTCCATGCCGGGATACAAACATCTTTTTTAAAAACAAGCTAAGTCAACTTTTAATTAATTCACGAGTTGTTTGAAGTCATCGATATCCAGCGACTCCTCGATGGAAAAATTTCCGATTCTGGTTCGAACCAACGATTTTAGATAGCCGCCGCAACCGATTTTTTGACCGATATCCCGGGCGAGGGCTCGAATATATGTCCCTTTGGAACATGTTATTTTTAATGTTGCAGCCGGGCTTTGGAAATTTAATATTTCGATGCTGTCGATGCGAATTAACTTGGCTGTTCTTTCGATGACCTTGCCGGTTCGGGCAATCTTGTACAATCGTCTTCCCTGGATTTTTTTTGCTGAAAACATTGGGGGAACCTGGTAAATTTCACCGACGAAAGTGTTGCAGATTTCCTCAAATTCGTTCAGATTTATCTGGGGTACTTGATATTGCGCTATTATCTCGCCCGTTCGATCATCAGTATTCGTTTCTGCCCCCAATTCGATTTCGCCGATATATTCTTTTGACAAATCCATGAATTCAGCAACCCGTTTCGTCGCCTTTCCCGTGCAGATCAAAAGCACTCCTTCCGCAAACGGATCCAGCGTGCCAGCATGCCCGACTTTTGTGTTGACGATTTCCCGAACTTTTTTAACTATATGAAAAGAACTTTTTCCTACCGGTTTTTTAAAATTTAAGATTGCTCCTGCTGCAAAATCGAATTCTCGTTCTAGCCAGATCATCAACAATTTATTCTTTATTTAATTTTTGCAATAGCATTTCGATATGATAGGCATTGTCCAGACTGCTGTCATAAAAAAACTGGATTTCAGGAACATAGCGCAGCTCGATCCCGTGACCGATCTCGGCACGGATAAAATTATGTGCTCGCTCCAATCCTTTGATGGCCTTTTCTTTGGACTGGTCATCGCCCATGACTCGATAATATACTTTTGCAATTTTCAAATCATCGGTAACCTGGACATGAGTAATTGTCACCGCCTTGACATCGGGGTCTTTGATCTTCCCGGTTAGCATCAGGCTGATTTCTCTTCTGATTAGCTCCGCAACGCGGCTTGAACGTTTATATTTCATTTTTTGTCTGGTTTATAATATTTCAGAAGAATAATCGATCACTTCCACTCGCCCATCATTCTCAATGAGGGTCAGCACCTGGTTAAATGTGCTATCGATAATTTTCTTATCATTTGAAATTATGGAAACGCCTATCGTGGAACGCTGCCATTTATCATTGTTTTCAAGTTCGGCAACCGATACGTTGAACTTATTCCGGATTTTTGTTTTAAGACTTTTCAACACAAAACGCTTTGATTTCAATGATCCGCTTTCCGGTATGAAAAGCTCCAGTTGACTGACGCCGACAAACATAATTGATATTGGATTCCCACGCTAATTTTTTACCGTCGCTTGAGTGAGCGAAAGTTTTCGTTTTACTGCAACAAGCTTATACGCTTCTATAATATCGCCAATTTTTATATCATCAAAACGCTCCAGGCCAACGCCACACTCGAAGCCAGCGACAACTTCTTTCACGTCATCTTTAAAACGCTTTAACGAGCTCAGACGTCCTTCATAAGTCAATTTGTCCTCATGATAGAGCCGTACTAAATCGTTCCGCGAGATTTTTCCCGACTGGACATGACAGCCGGCAACTGTCCCGATCTTTGGCACTTTGAACGTTTGTCGCACTTCAACGGTACCCAAATTTTCTTCCAGGATGTCGGGCTCTAACAGTCCTTCCAGGGCGTTGCGCACATCCGAGATGGCATCGTAGATGACTTTGTATAACCGGATATCGACTTTTTCTTTTGTGGCGATCTCCCTGGCTTGAATTGTTGGTCGCACCTGAAAGCCGATGATGATCGCTCTCGATGCGGAAGCGAGCAGCACGTCAGATTCTGAAATTCCGCCCACGCCTTTCCTGATGACTTTCACTGTCACTTCATCTCCGGAGAGTTTTATCAATGAGTCATTTATTGCTTCAACAGAACCATCGACATCACCTTTTATAACGAGTGACAGTTCTTTCACTCCGCCTTTCTTGATTTGCTGCGATATCTCGTCCAGCGTCATCGGTCGGTGGAAGCGATATTCTTTTTCCCGCTTTACGAGCTGACGCTCCAGGCTGATTTGACGGGTGTCTTTTTCGGAATGCAAGACAATAAATGGGTCGCCTGCCTGAGGCAGACCAGAGAAACCAATCACTTGAACTGGAACTGAAGGACCTGCTTCCTGTCTTTTGTTTCCGAATTCATCAAACAGACCTCTCACTTTTCCGCTGTACTGACCCACGATGAACGGGGCGCCAATTTTTAAAGTGCCTTTTTGAACCAGGACTGTCGCGGTAGCTCCTTTACCTTTATCGAGCTTTGATTCGATGACAACGCCTTTCGCTAATCGATCGGGATTGGCTTTTAATTCCAACAGATCAGATTCGACCAAAATGCTTTCCAGAAGCTTGTCGATTCCATGACCTGTTTTCGCTGAAACTTCGACACATTGATTTTTGCCTCCCCATTCTTCGATGAGCACGTTATTATCTGCCAGTTGTCTTTTTATCAAGTCAAGATTAAGTTCTGGTTTGTCAATTTTATTCAATGCCACAATAATTGGGACTCCCGCGGCTTTGGCATGGTCGATTGCTTCAATGGTCTGCGGCATCACGTTGTCGTCAGCCGCGACAACCAGAACGACAATATCAGTAGCTTGTGCGCCGCGAGCTCGCATTGCCGTGAATGCTTCGTGTCCTGGTGTATCCAGAAATGTTATGTTTTTGCTATCAGCATTCACCTGATACGCGCCGATATGCTGGGTAATTCCGCCGGCTTCTCCATCGATGATATTGCTATGTCGAATAAAATCTAACAGCGAAGTTTTGCCGTGATCGACATGTCCCATAATGGTAACAACGGGTGAGCGCGGTTTCAATTTCTGTTCATCATCATCTTCTTCTTCCAGGTCTTCGAGGATATCACTGCCAAATTCGGGAATGATTTCCACCTTGTAACCGAATTCATCTGCCACGATTTCTATCGTCGCAATATCGAGACGCTGGTTGATGGTAACCAGCAGACCGAGTTCCAGGCACTTTTTGATGACTTCGCTGGTTTCCACTTCCATTTCTTTTGCTAAATCAGCGACGCTGATGTATTCGCTGACCCGAAGAATGTTAGCATCTTCGAAATCGTCTTCATCAGTTTCTCGAATTCTTCTTTTTCGCTTCTTGGAGCGGGCAGTTTCCTCCATTGCAGCAAAAGTCTGTCGGATCGATTGTTCAACTTCTTCATCGCTGATGACAAATTTCTTCTTCTTTTTCGATTTTCGCTTCGGTCGCTCAAAGACTGGCTTCGGCTCAACGCGTTCGATTCTTTTCTTTTTCTTCTTTTTCTTCTTTGCTGCGGAATCTTGATCGGGCGTTGCTTCTTCCACTTCACCAAGCTTTTTGATCTGGGCAAGACGATCTTTTTTCTTGAGCTTTTTCCTCTTCAAAATTGATAGCGCATCTTCTTTTTCTGGCTGGCGTCCTTTCTTTATTGCATCGACTTTCTGAATGAATTTTAAATCCGAATCCTTATCTGATTTTTCTTGTGGCTCGCCCTTTTCTGGCAAATGCGTTTCTTTTGTCGGAGTGATTTTGGGCAAGGCTTCCAGGTTGGTCTTCGTAACGACGTCCTTGTGTCCTTTTGCTTTTTTATCTACCGCGACTGGCTCACTCGTTTCTTCAGTTGGTTTTTTAACGTCTCGATCCCAACTTTTTTCGTGCTCGACGGGCGTCTGAATTTTTTCGGCTTTACGGGACTTCTGAGATGGTTCTCCAGCCGATTCAATTTTGTCCGGCGCGATCCTTGTTGCAGCTCCATCAGCAATTTCTGGTTCTGCTTTGCGCCGGGATTTAGGAGCAATTGGCGGCTCTGGTTCAGCAACAGCAATGTCTTCAACCCGGGGCGTTGCTTTTTGCATGATCGTCTCTCTTCTGCGACGCGGGATTTCGGACATGACCTGTGAGGCGATCTCTACCTTTTTTTCAAAATCGAGAGTCTCCTTGCGCTTCTTTTCTTCTTCGCTGGCGCGCTTTTCTTTTAATTGACGCTTGATATCAGAATCGCCTTCAGATATTTTTATATCCTTTGAAAATTTGGTGCTGATCTCTTGATACATTTCGTCAGTCACGGGACTATTGGGTCCACGAACTTCAAAATTTCCTTTGTTCAAGAATTTGGTAAGCGCCTCGATGGAGATGTTGAATTCCTTTGCAACTTGATATATTCTAAGTTTACTACCCAAATCTAATTACTCCGATTGTTATTAAAATCTAGTATCAAAGATACCTTATATAAAATTGTACTCACGTGAAAGCAATTCGAAATTAATTTTATTCTTCGTCGGCTTCTCCTTTCAAACGTTTGATGACTGCTAAAATCTGTTCGACGGTTTTTGGTCCGATTCCATGAATATTCAACAATGCTTCCTGATCGGCATCTAACAAATCAGCCACGGTTTCAAAACCCGCAGCAACCAGCTTGGTGACAACATTGGCAGATAGTTCCTCGATCTTTGAAAGCTCAACATCTTCATCGATCTCTTCTGCCATCATTTGCGAATAGTCAGACTCCTTGATGGTATCGATTTCATAGCCGGTCAATTTGGAAGCCAGCCGTTTATTTTGTCCCCCTTTTCCGATTGCCAGCGAAATTTGATGGTCAGGTATTGCTGCAACTGCTTTTTTATTGTCGTCATCAATGATAACGCGGACAGGTTTTGCCGGACTCAACGCACGAGAGATGAAAATTTCTGGCTCACTTGACCAGGGGATAATATCGATCTTTTCATTGTTCAATTCTTTGACAATGGATTGAATCCGGATTCCTTTCATACCGACACAGGCGCCAACCGCGTCGATCCTCTTGTCGTTGGAAGAAACGGCAATTTTGGTACGATCGCCAGCTTCACGCGCAATCCCTTTCACCTCAAT
>JALOPY010000097.1 GCA_025453735.1 bacterium
AGTCGATCTTGTCAAACCCAGCAAAATGACCGGCAGCGCTGAGGCGCTCGGGCGAAGAACCGATGAATCTGTCATGCAGGTGGTTCTTTCGCGGCAGGGACGAATCACGTATCTTTATGAGAAATATCTGAAACGCAATCCGAATCTGCGCGGAAAAATTTCAATAGAATTTACTATTTCCGCCAATGGTTTCGTTGCATCAGCCAAAATTATAGAATCGACGATTAACCATCCCGAGTTAGAGCAGGACATTTTAAATCTCATAAAGCATTTAAAATTTGATCCCATTCCAACCGGGGATGTCACAACAATATTCCCATTTCAGTTTTCGAATGTGAATTGATAGCTCAGCGCAGCCAAGCTGCAAAATAATTGCTCAACACAAAGGCTAAAAGCGAACTCAAAGTTCATGAAGATAAAAAAGTAAAACCTCAGAGGTTTTTAGAAACCTCTGAGGTTTAGACTTTTTTACCCACCAATAAGTTTAGTGCCTTGATGTTGAAAAATCTCCTGCCCAAAAAACAAAGATTTGATAGGTAATATTATAGCTTGAAGGATCAAAGGTCGGATTCATCTTTCCATTGCAGGATGCGCCATTTATTGCTGTAGTCAGATTTGCGAAAGACGAATATGGCGTTGCCGGTAATGTTTATTGTTTCATTTTGTTTTACCAGGGTTAGCTCAAAGCTTTTTGAATACTCAGCCTGGTTGCTATCTTCGATTGAATAAATCGTCGTGTTCCAGATAAGATCGATGACGTCAAAATTTCGAAACAGCCTACCGGTTGTTCGCAAATCGTCATTTCGACCCCAGCTCTGGATCATGCTGGAGGCTTCCTGACTGGGATCGAAGAAAAAAAACACGAAAGCGCTGTCCAAAAGGTCGCTGTAGAGTACCGAATCTTTGAAGATATAAGCATATTTAAAATTCTGTAAGACTTCGTCTGGCGTTGTTTGCTCGGTAATAATAAGATTATTTTCTCCATGATCTTCTAATTTTGGGGCAAAAGGATTAAAACAACAAATAGCCAGGCTAAAAAGCAGCAGCAAAAGCAGGATATATTTTTGTAGTCTCTTCATTATTTAACACAAGCATTCTGCAAGAATAATAAAAAAGCGGCATATATAATGAATATATACCGCTTTTTTTGCAATTCAGTAAATTGTACTTTGCTTATTTCAATTTAAATCTTACCGGGATGCTCACCCAAACCGCAACCGGTTTATCCCGTTGCTTGGCAGGTTTCCACTTTACAGCCTTGATCGCTGCAACAGCGGCTTCATTACATCCACTATTGCCTAATGGCACCAGGATTCTTGTGTCGATCACTTCACCACGCTCACTTATTTTTGCTTGAACGGTCACCGTACCCTCAATACCAGCTTTTCTGGCAATTTCAGGATAAACTAACTTTGCTTGAATTGCAGCAAAGCCACCGATTGGATCCGGCGGATCATCATAAGGCACAAAAAAGCTGGCTGCCTCATCTTCTGCTGCTGGTGGTGGAGGCGGTGGTGGAAGCTCATCGAAATCGATCTCGGTATCATCGATCGTTACGTCGTCCGGCATGTCTTCACTTTCGCTCTCGATGGGAATGGCAGGTCGTGAAGGCGGTGGCGGTAATTTTTCCTGCTCGGTTTGAGGCACTTCAGTGACTTCGATCTTGGCTACTTCAAACTGCTTCTGGGTTCCTTTTTTTTGGAATTGGCTAAACGCCTGAAAAATAATGATACACAAAAGCAATGCACCGATTAAGGCAAATTCTATAACCTTACGATACATTGCTCTTAGATCAACTTCTGGATTTTTTTTAATTGCCATGATTACTCACCTCACTGACTTGCTGTTTTAGTCGAGTAATTAACATTTAGAGCAGCTCCCCCGGCAACTCTTAACTCCTCCTGGATTTTTGATACAAAACTCATGTTAGCTCGTTCATCGATTCTAAGCGAAACGACTCTCAGCGGGACCAACGGATCAGTGCACTTGGCATACATTATTTTCGAGATCTCTTTTAGATCGACAAATCGATCATCAATAGAGATGAGGTCTCGTTCGTTTGCATAAATGTATGCTACATTCCGTTTACCCGGCAGTTTTTCGATTTGTTTTGCAGAAGGAAGCCGAACAGGTATTCCTCTGAATTCTTTAAAAACAGAGGATACCATAAAAAAAATAATGAGTAGAAAAACCAAATCGGGCAAAGATGCCGTTGGTATCACTGCTTCTGCTTTATTTTTTTTTGAAAACTTCAAGTTTTGTTTCTCCTCTAATCAACTTTACGTGATAGATCACGATTTTTCAGGCTCAGCTATTGAAATCTTTTTAGCATTGGCTTGTTTGAGTTGATCTAATACACGAATATAATCACGATAACTTGTATTTGCATCAGTTTTTACTGATAGGATGATGTTGGGATTTTCCGCAATTTTATTCTGAATGACAGTTTTCAGCATCGAAATTTCCATTTCCGCATCATCGACCATCACTTTCCCCTCAGCATTTATCAGGATATTGAGGATATTTTTCTTTGAGACTTCTTTAGTTTCGCCCTTTGGTGGCAACACCAAGCTGAGACCTTTATCAACATCAATTGTTGTTGTGACAAGGAAAAACAACAATAAGAGAAACGCAACATCCGGTAATGTTGCGGTAGGGATCGTTGTTGTTCTTGTTTTTTTCTTTTCGACCATCATAATGATTTTCCTATCGAAAAAAGAAGATTATTTAGCTTTTTCCATATCAATTAAACTATCAACCAATTCGACCGAACTTTCTTCCATGTCGATGATTAATTTATCGATTCGGGCAACAAAGAAGTTGTGGAAAAGCTGAATGATAATTGCAACTACTAATCCAAACAGGGTCGTTAACAAGGCGACAGAGATACCTGTTGCAACGATTGATGGCGATATATCGTTGGCAGCGGCAATATCTTCAAAAGCCAGAATCATGCCCTGGACTGTTCCTAAAAATCCTAACATCGGTGCAATGCTGATGAATAGCGATAGCCAGATCAGTCCTCTTTCGAGGAACGCCATCTCAATAGATCCAGCATTCATGATTGCTTTTTCAACTTGATCGACGCCATTCCCGATTCGTGAAAGACCGGCATGAAAAATAGAAGCTACGGGACCGCGGGTGTTTTCGCAGACTTCTTTTGCAGCTTCAACGCCACCTTCTTTTAAGGCAGTCTGAATTTTTCCAATAAATTTTTTTGTATTGACGGAAGCCCTGGTTAAGCTCCAAAGACGTTCTAGAGAAATTGCGAGTCCTAGAATTAAGCAAATTAATATCGGCCACATAAAGAAACCGCCTCTAACAAACCACTCTATCATTCTAGATTTCCCTCCATAATTGGTTAATTATTAATTGGGCAAATAATGTACTGTTTTAAAATTCTTTGCATCATTATACTTATTTTTTTTTAAAAAGTCAATAGTTTTTTTCAATTTCTTCATAGATAATATTTCAGCGACACTTTGCTCCACGTTTTGATTCAGAGTAAACGTGTGACAATTTTTAAAACGACTTTTTTGGTGCGAGACCAGCAATTTTTGCAGCTTGATCGAAGTGCTTCAAAGCCTCCTGCACCTGTTCATCTCCTGAAATTCTGATCTGGTAATAATGCTCACGATCCCACAGAAACTGAGCGATCTCACTTTTTACCATCAGCTTGATATAATCCAGGTCTTCCTGAAATTCTTTATCTTTGAACAGAATCTCTTTCGTAGTTATAAATCGCTGAAATTCAGTGAGAATTTTTTCATCAATTTCAAACTTATCCTTGAAATATAAAAAGTCTGCCTTTAACTCAGGGTGTTTGGCGCCATACTGTGATCCAAATTCAAAAAATAGTCGCTTCAGCATCAATTCGCTGGTTAATTTTGTGATGTTCTTTGATTCGATTTTGACATCGGGAGAAATTCCGCCGCCGCCATACACTTTTCGTCCCGCCTTCGTGAAAAAGATCGGTCGTTCTTTTGGATTATCTTCCGTCTCATTTTTAATATCATCATATCCTGATACATAATATTCCCAGAGTCCGTCATCGTAGGATCGCTGGATCAATCTTCCGCTTGGGGTATAATATCGCGCGGTCGTAATACGCAGCGCTGAGCCATCGTTCATGGAAAGCTGAGTTTGAACGAGACCTTTGCCAAAGCTTGTTTCTCCAACAATAATTCCGCGATCCCAATCCTGAATCGCTCCAGCGACGATTTCTGAGGCACTGGCTGATCCTTTATTGATCAAAATAATAAGCGGATATTTTCGATCATTTGGCATGTCAGTGGAAGTGAATTCTTCGCTCGCGCCGGGGATACGCCCTTTGGTGTAAACGATTATTTTATTGCCATCAATGAATTTATCAGCCATTTTGAAAGCCTGGTCCAGGTACCCGCCTGAGTTTCCCCGGAGGTCTAGCACCAATCCTTCCATTCCCTGGGCTTCTAAACCTCGAAGCGCTCGCTCTAATTCATCAACGGTTGTCTGGGCAAACCTTCCCACATAAACATAACCAATCTTATCCTTGACAAAAAACTTTGCCATGACACTATAAATAGGAATCTGATCGCGCGTAATCGTAATGTCGAACGGCTCATCGATTCCGGGACGTCGGATATTCACAGTGACTTTCGTGCCTTTCGGGCCTTTCAATTTTTGCTGGACTTCCTCATCGGTGATGCCGTAGGCGCTTTTCCCCTCGATTTTCATAATCTGATCGCCCGGGCGCAAACCAAGGGCTTCCGATGGAGAACCTGCAATTGGGGATACAACCGTGAGGATCTTATTTTGAATGATGAATTCTATTCCAATTCCTTCGTAGCTGCCCTGAAATTGCTCGGTAATTTCTTTTAATTTCTTTGGCTCAATATATACCGAATGAGGATCCAATTCTTCCAGCATCCCCTGAATCGCGCCGGTAATTAGCTTAGGAGAATCCACTTCTTCAACATAATACGACTTAACGACATTGAACACCTCCATGAATCTTCGCATCTGCTCAAAGGTGTTGTCAGCCGAAAACAGGAATTGCTTTGAATAGCTAAACATGGCAATTAGGCTAATCAATGTGATTGCAGCCCACAGAAGCAACTTTTTTCTTTTTGTAAACATGATTCAACCTATTCTCTTATATGTCAACAATTGTTTGTTTGATTGCTACGTTCCATGATTCGGATTGTTTCAATTGAATTTTCCAGTTCGGAATAACTACGGAACTCTGGTAAACTCGTTCAAATCCACCTTCGGATTGGGATATCGTTTCAACCGGGAAACGCCAAATCGTAGCTGGAATGTCGAACTGGAGCTGAACATCAATTTTCATCCATTCATCCTTTAGTCCCATGCTTTGAACCAAATCCACAACTCCAATACTCGCAAGATGTCTGTCAACTTTGACTTCCTGATCAAAGTGATAATAACGATCTGGCGCGTTGCCAGCCAAAAGTGCAAAATTAAATTCTGGTCCAAACCAGAATTCTATGGAGGATGGCTCCTGATTTTTTATTTCATAAACAATTTCGATACGTGGATTTTTGGGAAATATTTTGATTGTCTTTGACAGGTTGATTTTTTTCTTTTGATTATTAGAATGAATCATACCATCACGAGACAATCTAATTGTTAAACAATCGTGCTTGGATTCTGTTTCAAGGAAATATCGCGATTTGATAAAATCTCCAGCTTCGTCATGGCTGCATTTTAAAACATCATCCAGTGTCGTTGCCGGACCGAAAAAATGATCGACAAGGGATGAGCGACGATAGCTATCGTAAAATAGCTTATCCTCCAAGCCAGGTTCTTTGGAAACGACCATATCGTGAATACTGGCAATGCCGGTGTTTTCCTGAACATTCTTTTTATTTTTTAGCGCAAGCAGTTTATTGTGATATGCCTCTTTGCGCCTGGTCATCGTATCAAGCAGGTTGACGTGGCGGGGCTTGTAATCCAGTTCAAACAGGGTGCCGCCATTGTGCGGTGAAAAATAGAGATTCAAGGATTGTGTTTCGATAATCGTCTCATCCTGTCCGTCAGCGTCGAAATCGGTACTCGTCACATCGATCCATCCTTTTTTGTGATCCGAGCCGGACTTGATAATTTGATCGATAACCGTTTCTGCCTGGATCATGTTGCTATAAACGGCATAGCGCAAATTATTGAGATACAATCCGCCGAACACACCATGCCAGTAGGGGCAATTCGTTTGCCCTGCCCATAAATAATCCTGCGCTTTTTGAACTAACTCTTGGTCATACTTTTTATTCCCGGTTAGCTTTTGGACCTTTTCACTGACCCATAAAGACTTTTTATGCAGATTATTCGATTCGGGGTATTTGGCTAAAAAATTACGCCAGAACCCGCCGCGCACGAACACTTTATATTTATCAAATAAGCCGTTATCTTTAAGCTGATGCTCAAAATCTTCGTAGCGCTCGATGGCTTTGGCAGGTAGCGCCCACTCCATCATCTCCCGATAGGAGGCTGTCGGAAGATAGACGCTGCCCATCGGCAACAATTTTTCCAGCGATTCTGAAAAATGAACGATCTCGATCCAATCCAGGTTGGCTTCTAACAGGGAGCAAAACCTTTCGAGCCACTGGTTTTGATAACAATGCTCAAACGTGCCGGGCCAGATGCCAAATTTTTCCCCGTCATCAGCAAAGACGATCAATCTATCACCCTCTTCTGTGGCAATCGAGCGTAAATACTCAATGGTCACTTCAGGATCCTGAAACGGAATCGTGTAGCGCAGTCGCTCGCTGATGGGAAAAATTTTAATCACATGTCCTGTTTCTTCGGTCAAATAATATCCGAATAGCTCGTTTTCCTCTAAACCCGCGGACTTAAAATGGGAGTCGTCAATAACGACATATTTGGTACCACTCAACACCAGCGGTTTTGGCAATTGCGGCTCCCAAATTCGCTCTGCCAACCAGAGCCCAACAGGATCATACCCGGTGTGATGCTTTACAAATTTATTTAATTTTTCAATCTGTCCCAGTTTATCTTCATCGGGAATGTTGACTAATATCGGCTCATAATAACCCCCACTCATCATTTCGAGCTGGCCCGAGGCAACTAATCTTTTCAATCGCGGACCAAAATTTTGGTCGCGATTGAGCAGCCACTCAAACAATACCCCAGTATAATGAAGAGCGATTTTAATTTTCGGATGTTTTTCTAAAACATCAATGAAAGGTATGTATGCTTTTCGATATGCATCTTCAAACACAAAATCAAAATTCCCGATGGGTTGATGATTATGAATCCCTATTGCAAATTTAATTTTTTTCACATTCAGTCCCTATTTTATTGTATCAGAATTTCATAGTTTATATTAATAATACCACAAAAAAATCTTACAAGGAGTAACAGAGTTAACAGAGTTTCACTGAGAATTTTTTGGATATATGATATGACGGTTATAAAATTCCGCTTGCTCCGCTTCTCATTGTAGGAAAATTAATTCATTAATCAATGCTCTCCGCCCCAAAAAAAATGGCGGACAGGCAAAAAAATGGCGCATCTTCGATTTGCGAGCTATGTTCTTCATGCCTCAAAAAATGCGATATCTTTGAGGATAGCATTTTCGTTGAAATTCTATTTACAGATTTCTGGCAACCTCTTCCGCAACTTCCAGTGAAGTGGAGTTGCCATTCATGTCATAAGTTCTCACTTTTCCTTCTTTAATCACTGTTGCAATGGCGTTTTCCAGTCGTAACGCGCTGCTGGTTTCTTCTAACCAGTCAAACATTAATTTAACGGAGAGCAGCATTGCCATTGGATTGACTTTGTATTGA
>JALOPY010000001.1 GCA_025453735.1 bacterium
TTTGATGTTGAAAATCCAAATCTGAAAATTTTTGACATTCACGGCAAAAAAATTAAAGAATTTGGAACTGTTCAAAACCAGGGAAAAGCATTTTTCTGGAATGGACTGGACGAAACGGGTCGTGAGGTTTTGCCCGGCGCGTATCTGTATATTTTCTCAGATAAAGTCAAAGCACTGGCACGGGGATGTGTCGTTGTTGCACGATAACATAATAGGTGTAACCATGAAACAAATAATTTTGACAATAATTTTTTTAAGCATGATGATAAACCTTCCCGGTGAAGGCTACAGCCAGAACATCATTCGCACCAATCCGGCGGATGTGATGGATTCCCGGGCGTTGTTCATCAATCCCGCGATTTTGCCCTATCGAAACATGACATTCAACCTGGGAATGAAAGTCTTTCACCTCGGTTTTTTGAGTGATAACAGCACGGGTTTGAATTACAGCTATAGCAGCAACAGCTTTCCCAATCTGTTGTTGGATAGAATTGGAGTTGGGATCACACTGGAGAGCTTCAATACTCCCTATTTCAATACCGCAGGTTTAGGGGTTGCTTTTGCCTATTCTATTACTCCTGGTTTTTCTTTCGGAGTCAGCGCGCATGGCAGCAACCTGAGTTACGATGTCAGTAAGTTTGATCTGGTCAATCCCGATGATCCGGTATTTCGAAATGGTGCGGGACAATGGAATGTGCGTTTTGATGCGGGCTTGCTGGTGCGTCCGATGAACAATTTTGCGGTTGGGCTAAGCTGCAACAATCTCAATCGCCCCGACCTTTCTTTGGTCAATGATGGCGCAAAAATTCCGATTGAATTAAATTTTGGAATCAAACAATATTTTAAAATTTTTGGCGCATCGCTGTTCGGTCATTATGAAAATGAAGACGTGACGCTGGGTTTTCTCTGTGAAGCGAATATCCAGAATAAAGGAATGATTCGAACCGGCTATTGCGATCGCTCGCTTATGATTGAAGGACAGCTTAACGTCGGGAGCGGCTTTGCGCTGAATTATCGCCTGGATTATCCGATTTACGAAGTAAATAATTTCAGCAGTGGCTCGCATGAGCTGGGAATCACCTGGAACATGCGACCGAATCCTGAATATTCATTTTCAGTACGCGCATCTGTCGATACAGTGCGATTAGTACGAGAAACCTCAAAGATAAGAATTAATAAACAGGAAGATCAACAACAAATATTTGACCAGATTGATGATCATGATTTGGAATTTTCTGGCGCGAGAACGAAGAAGGAGCAGGATATTCCAACCGCTGCATCATCCGGCATGTCGCTGGATGACGTTTTTAACGAGAGCTTACCTTTCAGCAAATATCTCGATACTTATCGACAAAACTTTCAAGAGATTAGTGATAATATCAAATCATCGGGTCCGCACCTCAAAGTCGATATTTATTATCTCGACGCCACAACGGCTGAACGGGCTGTGATGATCAAAAATTATTTCTTAGATACGCTGAAGTTCAAAGAAAAAGATATTCGGCTCCATCAAGAGGCGAATTCGAACGGCAATCACAGTACTCGAAAAGATAGCATAAAATCGCTATTAGAAAATTCAAATGATTGGGGCACTCCCAAAGAATACATTGAAATTTCAAGTGCGCCGATTGAGAATTTGGTTCCCGACAAAATTTATTTTCAAATCAATGCACCGAATATCGGACGGGTGACAAAATGGCGGATCCTGGTCACCAATATTTTAGGTGACCAAATTCACGAAATCAGCGGCTATCAAAATATTGAAAGAGAAGTGACATGGGATGGTTTTAAAAGAGATGGATCAGCCGTGCCGGTCGGAAATTATTATTATCAATTTCAATATGTCATTGGCGGAGGCGATCGTTGGTTTCCCAAAAAGCCAGATATTCATCCGATCGTTTTTATCCAGGTGCGGCGTTCTAAAATCATTGAGCTGACAACCTCGGAGCTAATCCATTTAGATAAATTAAAAGAGGTTATTATCCGGCTGAAAAATCCCGCTGAGTCGGAGAATGCTCAAACTCCATAATGAAATCATGGTATGCAATCTGAATCGATAACTATTCGATGGTGTGCGTACATCAGTTGAAGGAGAGATCGTTACAATGAAAGTTATGACAGTATTAATCATTTTCATAATTATTTTGCATGTTGGGTTTTCATCTATAATGGTTTTTTCACAAGACGAGGAACCTGCGAGCCAGGTGAATGTTCCATCGTCCACAGATACGCTTGCAGCGGGACAATCAGGTCTGGATACTGGCAAAAGAGGTTTTTCAGTAGAAACGATGCTGGAGCTGCTAAAATTGTGTGAAGGAATCGGATATTTATTGATAATGGTTTTTGTTCTTGGAGTCTTATTTATTTTCCAGAAATGGTTTGTATTGCTCCGTGAGAAGCAAGATACCGAGAAGATACCCGTTGCTAAAATGAAAACGATGAGTTATGATGACATCCAAAAAATGTTCACCCATGTAAAAGACGCGAATCCTGATTCTGATGATGACGACCAAAGTGAAAATAAAAATATCCCACTCCTGAAACGAATATTTCGAAGAAAGAAAGCATCAGCATTTCAATTGCTGTCAAAACTCTATAAAGTTTTTGAAAGTCAAAAATCAACCAGTTCATTCGTTGAAGAGACATCAAGCTATATTCAACATTTAAAAGATGGATTTAATCCATTTTTTACTCGTCTATCGTTTTTCTCTGACACGGCTGGAGCTTTAGGCTTACTGGGAACAGTGTGGGGAATGTTTCTGGTGTTTTACAAGGGATCGCCGGATCCAGAAGATACGCTGCGCGGTATGGGAATCGCACTGGCAACGACGATTGTTGGATTAGTAATTAGTATTATCTTAAATTCATTTACAACAGTGATCAGCAATATCTTTGATAAACACCTGGATTTTATCAAAAACATGTCCACCGCTTTTCAAGAGCGGTTGATGAAAGAAGAGGAAAAATACCCAATCAAAGCGCAACCTATCATTGTCGAATCATCGGCAATTGCAGCGCGACCACAACAAATTCCCGAGATGTCGAAGCGAGAGGAAAAAGCCAAACACAAACCAATTCAGGAGGCATCTAAAGAACCAGCACAACAACAAATCCTTAAAGGCAATCCTGCTGAGATCCGGATCAAAAAAGGCGATAACCAATCGGGCGAAGTGGGAACGAAGTTATCTGATCCGATTGTTGTTGAAGTGCTGGATTCAAAAGGCAATGCTCTGGAGAATGAGACAGTGGTTTTTAGCTCGGATGAAGGTTCTGGGGTTTTCTCAAATAATAGTCGCGTTCAAAAAATTCTTACCGATGAAGAAGGAATCGCCCAGACGAATTTTACGCTTGGTCGAACAAGCGGTGAAAAGACAATCCACGTTGCCGTTGAAGATAGCAACAATCGTGGCATAAAACTGCTGGCAATCGCGAAACCAACTCCACCGACCAAGCTGATTGAATTGAAAGGTAATTATCAAACCGGGGAATTGGGAAAACGGCTGCCGTTGCCTTTTATCGTCGCGGTGCGGGATAAGTATGACAATCCGATTCAGCGCTATGAAATAAATTTTTCATTGAAAAAAGGAACCGGACGATTTCAGGATAGCCAGAATGCGCACTACGCCACCTATACGAATGAAGATGGCTTAGTCGAGGTTTATTTTATCATTGGCAACAATCGAGGTGGGCGAGAAATCGAAGCTGAAGCAAAAAAAGTGGAGCCATCAAAAATATTGTTTGAAGCATTTGCACAGTAATTGATACAATATCAGACTTATTATCAAATTATTTGACAAAATATAAAAAGCGAATTCCTCGATCAGTTGTTTTTTTCAGGATTAAGGGATTCGCATTTTCTTAATTAAGGGATTGAACTATGTCTAAAGGTGGCATTATTATTCGATTGATCGATATCGTACTGCTGTTGCTGTTTGGCTTTTTGATCGTTAGCGAAGTCAATCGAAAGAGTCCTGTAAAACTTCCGCAAAGCGATGTAAAAGTGAAGCGGGAGATAACCGAAGAAGAACTGCTGATTATTGGAATCAGAGCGGATAAATCATTGTACCTGGAAGGCGAGAATCGAGTTGTCCCAAGTTTGACAGAATTGTATAACCTGATCACAATACGCAATCAAAGTTTTGAATCCTTGAACAGAAAATTTCGCGTTCGTATTCGTTCCGAGTGGAATTTGCCAATAAAATATACCATGCAAATTGCGAATTTCTGTCGCAAGAATAACATTCCTGTTGGGATGGACATCCATAATGTGAGTTATAAAAGTTCTGGAAGTTAGCTGAGAAAGATTATGAAAAAAAGTGGTGGCAGCTTAATTATCCGTTTGATCGATGTTGTATTGCTCTTGTTATTGGGATTTTTGCTAATTAGCGACATCGTCCACAAAAGTCAAATCAAGCTTCCTGGACCAACCGGAACCAGCAGAAAGCAGGTGCAGGAACAAAAAATCCAAAACATTCATATCAATATTGTTGATGAAGATACGACAATTGCAGGAATCGATCCTGAAAAAGAATATTCATTAATCAGATTAGCGCAGTTGCATTGTTACTACCTGGTTCAAGAGGATGACAAAATTTATCACATCCGCGACCTGGAAAAACTGGAGAAACATTTGATTTTGGCACAAGCTGCTTATGATTCAATTTCAGTGATTATTGACCCGCGTCCTAATTCCATCGTCCAGGGAACGATAAATCTAATTGATGTTTGTCGTAAATATGGATTTAAGCGGCGATTTCAATATAGCGAGGATTATGACTGATGAAAGTTAAATTTGACACATTAACCTGGGATCGGATTGATGAAGATCGTTGGATAACTGCATCGATAGCGACACTCATATTTTTGTTGCTGACGTTTTTGATTTTTAACTCAATCCAGATCCCCCAAAATCCGAAAAAAGTCGCTATCACTGAAGAGATAGATTTTGTCAAACCAGAAGTCAAGAAAAAGGTCGTAGAAGAAAAAAAAATTGAGGAAAAAATCACTGAAGAAAAAATTACAGAAGAAGACCCAGAGATAATTCTGAATTTATTTATGAATACTCCAACCAACATTGAAAACCTGCCGCAAAATTTAAAATTTGACACCGATTTTAAAATATTCGAAAAAGAGAATGCTTCAATTGAAGAGGCGCAAGCGATTACACAAATAGCAGACGGATTGCTGCTTGATAATACCGATGTTGATCCAATAGATGTTCCCAAAGGCTTGAGCGCTGAATGGGCTGACAATAATGCTTCGACGACAATTATTACCCCGACAATTGGCAACAAAACCCTTAATGAAAATGTTGGAATCTCCACAACAATAAAAACTAAGACCCATCGGCTATCTAATGATTTTTCCGGCTTCAAAGGAAATATTGAATGGGAGAAATTACTCGATCCCATTTTCGAGTGGATCCGAAAAAATGCCGGACCCATTGGAAGAGTTCCAACTTTCTTTATAACAGATAATGATCCAACTGCCAGAACGGCAAAAACGATTATTTCGATTGGTAATGTGCAGTATGAGTTGCTTTTAGCGAGCAAAGAAGAAAAACGCGAGCTTAAAATTTGCCTGGTCAATCTTGAAACTCAGGAATTTGTAAAACTCACGGATGTCGGTTTAACCCAGACCAGCAGCGTGTTTAATACTGGTCTGGTTCGACGACAGGATGATGGTGAAATTTTTAATTTTTCAAAAGGCACCTATCATAATGCAGATAATCCTAAGGCTCAGGAATTCATGAAAGTATTCTGGCAATGGGCAAAATCGGTGACAGGGAAAGGATAATTCTTTTGTTGACAGAAGAATTCTTTTAACTACCCCCCACATTTTTTTTTGATACAATAATTGCATTAATGCATAAAAACAATAGGAATTGGACAATGATCTCTAAGAGATTTCTATTTTTTATTGTTCCGCTTTTAATCATCGCAACAACAGGTATTGCTTCAAATGGTGCGCTGCAAGTTGCCGGAGCAGCAAAATCTATCACGGCTATTGACACCACGATGTGGAAATACCTTTCTGCTTCGGATCGCTCGCAATGGACAATTAGCAAAGAAGATTCTGAAAAGGCATATCGGACCTATTTTGTGAATGGCGCGAAAGCGTTTCGCGACTTCACCATCCTGTCTCAAAAAATCGAAACGAAACGTGCAACAATCCAGGATATTGCAGATGACTTGATTAAATGCTTATCTCAAGCTCGGGGCGAGTTTGAAAAAGGAATAAAACTCGATCCATTTAATAATTATCTTCGAACTGCAATCACAGCAGTCTATTTGAACCTGGACCCGTTGTTAGCTTATAAAAATGATAATCCCAATCGACTGCAAATTCTGTTTAATAAAATCTATCTTGAGACCGATCCCTTAAAAAAAGCAGATCTATATAATAAAATTGGCAAGATTTATTTTAATTATAAAAGCTGGGAAAAAGCTCGCGATAATTTCCAGTTGGCAGTAGCAAATATATTTGAAGGAGAAGTAACTGACATCGATACGGCAAAATTATTTGATAATATTTATTATCGCGGATATTCGCATCTGAAATTGTATGAGGACGAACCAGCATTGACATCATTCGAGAACGCCAGCATGATCGCCCCAACAGAGGATCAAAAAAAAGATCTGGCACGATGGATTGATTATATTAATTGGGATAAAGGAAACATACATGCCTCAGAACAGTATCAAAATGCAAAAGCCTTTTATGCTGAAAAGAAATATGATGATGCTGAACGCGCCTATCTGGATCTTATCCAGATCGTTCAAACTGAGCATGCCAGAGACGAAATAGCCTATCGCTTATCGATGGTTCAGTTTAATAATTTAGATAAAAAGCCAGAAGCTATCCAGCGATTATGGAATGTCGTAAAAACATTTTCACTGGATGAAACGACAGGTGTACCAAACGAACCAACTCAAGCTGAATACTGGGAATCATATTGCAAAATGTGTCTTAATCTGGCAGCCAATAGTTTTTATGAAGATAAAAAAACAGCATTTATTTATTTCCAAAAAGCCTCTCAAATCGAAAGCTCGATCCGCGGCAATGCATTTTTGAATCTTGCCATCATGTCTCTTAACAACCCGGAGCTATGCTTGAATTTCTGTGATCGTTCATTTTCCTATATTGACAGATTGAATGAAAGCGATAAAAAAATGCTTTATAATACGTATTACAGAGCGTATCAGCAAAAAGGTAATTTTGATGAAGCGATGAAGTGGTTTAAAAAATTCAATGAGATTTAATTATATCGGAAAGCTCAGTTCGATGGATAATTGCAAATATTTTGTTTTATTTATATTGCTGATGATTGCTGGCTGCGCGGTGCAACAGCCTGTTATTCGGGAAGCGACAACTATAATAGCGAAAGTACCTCCCGGTGTTGATACTCTGACAGCAGTTATCGCTGACTCAATTTTCTCCCTGGTGGATGTCGCCGAAGAGGATGGACAAGAATCGAAACGATTATACGATATCGCGGAACAAAGAAGCAGCCTGGCAGATTCTCTTTGGGAGGCAAGTGTCAGTGGATTCGAAACTGGACAGGATTCTGCTGCAGCGCTGCAGCAGATTTTGCACGCTGAAGAATTGTTTCAGGCCGACAAAGAATGGCTGAAACAAACCAGAAAAATGATGAAGAAGCAGGGACGTTTAACTCCGGCAGTTCTATCTCACATAAGTGATCACTTATCTGTTCAAGCTGAAGGGTATTATGAAAGTGCGATCAAGAAAAATCGTTTTGATATCCGCTATCGACAAAAATATAGCAAATTTTTGAAAGATTTATCTGTCAAATATAAAGATCAAAGCTATCTCTATCGGGCTGCCGATGAGCTGGAACGGGTCGTGTTCGTCGTCAAAGGCAATCATCAGCTTTTTTATGAATTGGGAGAAATTTATGTGCTGTTGGGGGATTGGAACAACGCGCATAAGAATTATGAATTAGCACAAACTGCATTGAAAAAAACAGCAATTTTTTCTGTTGCGGATCCAAAAACTTATTTTTTGAAGCTCAGTGAAGTTCCAGTCGATACAATGAGAATGGTTAATTATCTTAATAAGCAAGCCTGGTGCAAGACGAAGTTGTACGAAGCGCTGCCCGCTCTCTCGTTATACCGGGAAGCTTCAGGAATAACTCCAGATCCAGCCTGGAAGGACTATTTTGAATCACGGATAACATGGATTTTGTGGGATGATGGAAATATTCGTGCGTCTGAGATAAAAGACCGAGCAGATTCCTTAAGCTCATTCTATCAAAAATATTCAGAATCAAAAACGGTATTTTTAGAACTGCTTCCAGTACTCTGGACGAAACGGACGAAAGATGAGATCAATTGGAAAATCGCTCAATTAGACTTCAGTTATTTAGACCATAAGTTTGACGGCGTCGGGAGAATGTACCTGGTCATCAAACACACTGCCATGGATTCTATTACTGGTGCGCCAATCGACTCGACCTATAAACGGTATTTTGACAGCTATGGCACGATGTGTTTCAATTTGGGTTCTGAATATTATTATAAAGATAGGTTGATTGCTTATATGTATTTTATTCAGGCGGCAGAGACCAACTTTGATAAACGTGCCAAGGCGTTTTTACAGTTAGCTGATATATCCCAATTTGATCCATACGAAACGATCAACCTCTGCACGAAAACAATAGAAGTCGTCGATGACTTGAGCTTAGATGAGCGACAGGTTTTATATCGATTGCTTCATAGTTCCTACCGAAAATTGGGAGATTTTGAGAAAGCAAAAGAATGGTACGATCGCTGGAAAGCTTTATGATTTCGGAACATGAAATTTGTATGAATTGAGGAGAAAATGAGGATTCTGATAAAGACGATATTTTTATTGTACCTGGTGTTAACGATCATTGGCTGTTCGAACAATAAAAGCATGATTGATCAATCAATTATTAATTTTGAGCAAAAATCTTTTCAAATTCCCGCCGGAATTGATAGTGTGGTTGCCTATAACGCAAGAATAAAAGCTGACAAGCTTTTTGTCAGTGCCGATCGCGAACAACTATCAGATAGCCTGGTAACGTATTCTCGAGATTTTCTAAAAATTACTGAAGACTTGTACAGTGTTCTATTAGCAAAAAAAGAAAAGTTGGATAGTTACCGGCTTTCAGAAAAATATCTGAATTTAAAACCAGAAGAGCTTAAATCATTATCGCTCGAGGATAGCAAGAAACGAGAGCGAATTTTAGAAAAAGTATTTGACGATTCGATTACGATAACAATAGTGAACAGTCTCCTGGATTATTTTTTAAACCATAGCAATGAGCTGCTCCAGCATGCGAATGAATTAAATCCTTTCAATTTGTCGGGATTACAGCTAGTGGCGATTAGCAGCGCAGATAGAGGTCAAATATTTGATGATACGCTTGCTTATCGTCGCTCAATTGAGTACTTAAATAAATTTCTTACGCATGATCGAGGACAGTCGATAATTTATCGAAATATTGGTGAAAGCTATTTTACATTGAAGGATTGGCAAAAAGCCTATAAATTCTTGAAGAAAGCAAAGGAAACTTTTGTTATCACATCGTTTTTTGAAGAGAAAAAAACGGAGCTGGCAGAAAAATATCAAAAAATGAATTTGCCGCCCAATGTCGATCCAGCAAAATATTTTGAATATCTCTATTGGAAAGGAAGAGCAGAAATAAAAGTCTATCAAGCTGATTCAGCATTGGCAACACTGAAACAGGCGCTTGCGCTTGCTCCCACGAAGAATCAGGAAGTTGACGTTATCAAGTTGATTGATGAATACATATTGTGGGACGGCGGAAATATTTATGCTGCTGAGCAACGAGATATTATCATTGATTCGCTCAATGCAAAGAATTTTGTTTGGGCAAAAAATGCATATTTGCAATTGTTGCCAAAAGTAAAAACGAAAAAGGCGAAGGATAACATTACCTGGATGTTAGCTCGTGTTGAATATTACAGCCTGGATCAAATTGAAGAAGCCGGCGATCGATTATATAATTTGGTAATTAATGCGGATACGAGCAAAATTAAATCGTCGATTTATAAAGCTCCGGAAGATTCATTATATAAGCGGTATTTCAGAGATTGTGGAGAAATATTGTTCCGGCTGGGCAGCACGTTTCGCGATCAGGGATTGCAGGAAAAAGCAAGGATTTATTTCTCGAAAGACACGACCTTCGAATGGTCTGGCAGGGGGAAAGCTTTTCTGCCCCTGGCCCTGCTGGTTGATATTCCTGAAAATATTGATCCGGTAGAACGATTGAAAGCAAGAAATGAAAAAGCGATAAAAATTTTGAATCGGGCAAAAATGTTTATCAAGGATTTTTCAGAGCAGGAAATTGATCAACTCTATCGCCCCTTGATAATGATTTATCAACAAACGTATGACAGGGCAAATGCACAAAGAAGTTTCACTGAATGGAATGAGATCAAAGAGAGGATGAAACGAGGTTCATAATTTGGAAAAATGAATTCAGTGGTCTAAGATCAAGACATAATTGCTATTCATTACATGTACATTGACGGTTATTAATGAGAAGGAAAAATTACTATGAAACGAAGAAAATATATATTTGGCATGGTCGCGATTTCAATGTTTATCATGATAACGGCGAATACAGTTTTTGGACAACAAAATTTTATTTGGGATAAAGAGCTAGTCCAAAAAGTAACGATTACCGATCAAAGTGTCATTAAAAAATTAGTCTTTGAATTGTTTATTCCGGAGTCGGATATTACATTTATTGAAATTTTCGATGTCGATAAAAATGGGGCGGCGGAAGGGGATCTGCTGAAAGTTCATCCATCCCGAAATGTCTATCCGCTATATATGTTGTCACAAGATACTCGAGAAATATTGAGAAAAATACCGCATCCACCCAATTTAGAGGATGTCGGATTAACGATCAATATTAAGAATCCAGATGATGCAAAGGAGCGAATTTTGTTTATCCTGGCTTCAACGATAAAAGAATTGTATAGCCAGGATAAGCCATTGAAATTATATTTTGAACAGAATGAGGATGGCGTGTATAAATTCGATTTCTTTGGATTTAGCGAGGCGGATTTGAAAGATAAGGATATCGATCTTGGCAAAAATAGAAGTCAGCAAATCCACGATCTCTTGAAAGCGTTGTACAAAGAATTTAATGAGGAATTTGTAAGCTGGCAACCGACAGTGATTCATGTTATAAAAACTGAGCGAGATACCCTGGTTGTGCCTGAAAAAATTTCAAAAAAATAATCTGCAGAAGCATGATTTTTTTTATGAAATAACAAATTCGTATTTAGCTTTATTTGCCAGCAAAGGAAAGTAATTTTCAAAATCTCATTCCGGTTTTCTGATAATCTTATAAACTGATATTATTAAAGTTACAAATTTGAGAGGTTTGCCCGTAACGCAGGCCAATCGTTGCTAAAATGTCATGATCCCTGGTTATTTAGCAGGCAAGAAAATTAATCAGATAAACCAATTCAGAAATCCCTAAAAAAAAAGCTTGCATTTCTAAAGATATTTTATTAAACTTGTACTGCAATAAAAAAATAATGAAATTTCCCCCTGATCAAAAAAACCCAAAACCTGTGTTCTTTGATTTCGCATTAGTGTTTGAACCAAGTTATTTCTGCAAAATCTAATTTACTGATCAGCAACTATCAACATTTTTGGATATTGTAACTGGGGACTGCATCATGGATAAGATCAGAAAAATTATGACGCCCTTCCTTTTCTTTAATTTCACTTTAATTGGGTGTATATTAAATAATATAGGACAATCAAAAGGCGCTTTATTATCAATGAATATGATTTCTTTGGATGGGAAGTTATCACCCAAAAGTGATCGCACTGCAATAAGTACCAACAAAGAAATCGAAGATACGATTCGAGAGATTAACCATTATTCTTTAAGTGATTCCTTATGGAAAATGTGGCGCGCGATTGAGGATTCTCAATTCGTTGTTGCAAAGGTCGATTCCATTCGATCGATGAAAACATTTATCAAAGGGGTGAATCTGGCGAAAGAAGCATTTGATCTGATTAATGAATTAAAGCAACAAAATCTCGATACATTGTCTGTTAAAAAAATAAAATTTACAGCCATTCTGTTGTTTGAAAAAGCTCGTGCGCATTTTGAAGAAACATTTAAACTGAATCCTTTCGATATTAGAACCCAAAATTATTTGATCTGGGTCTTTCAAAATCTGGCTGAGCTATACGATCATTGCGATAATAAACTTCGTGCGATAAATATGTTGGAATATCTAACGTATATTTTGAATGATGATCCGAAGCTTTACTATACGCTGGGACAGAAATATTTCAGTATTGGCAAATGGGAGCAATCCCTTGTAAATGTGCGTGCATCAATTGATCTCATTCTGGATGATGATTGGAACAAGATTGATACGAATCAACTGTTTTGGCATTACTATCTGCGCGCCAGGGCAGAAATGCAACTGGAATTGATTCCGGAGGCTTTGTTATCGCTTAACTATGCGAAGCTTATTGCCCCATCTGAAAACGAGGCAGGAGAAGTCCAAAAAAAGATCGAATGGATTAATTGGGATGATGGCAACCTGAATGCGTCGCGAAAATCAGATACACTGGAAACCAGGCTGAATCAGGGCGCAAAAGATTACTCGATGATCAAACAAGAATATGTCGAATTACTCAGCCAGGTCAGAACTGCAAAAGCAAAACAAGATATCAATTGGCGCATTGCTCAGCTCGAATTCAATTTTTTAAATGAAAAAGAGATTGCCATCGACCGGATGATGAAAATTGTAAATGCTACTGAGTTGGACTCTACGAGAAGCGCTGCCGATGTGAAATCTCAAAAATACATTGAAGATTACTGCTTAATGTCTTATGTTTTCGGATTGGATTATCTGAGAAATCAGCATCTTAAAAAAGCTTTCGTTTACTTTTACCAATCCATCTCATTCTCGTGGAGCCGAATTGGAAAAGGCTATCTTCAATTGGCAAAACTTGTTGCATTGGATAACAATGCAGTATTAAAATTTGCTGAGCAGGCTTTGATCTATCAAGATCAATTGACTGACGATGAACGAAATAGTTTATATCAATTGTTTTATCAATCATACAAAAAATTGGGCAGATTTGATGATGCAGCAATCTGGCTGCAAAAATCAGTTAGTTTCTCGATGGGTGAGTGATGGGAATTAAATTCTATCCATTTTTAATTATTTGTTTATTTCTATCTGTAATTTCTTGTTCGCTAAATAAATCATTAAGAAAGGATCAGCTTTCCAAGCTACCTTCTCCTAAAGATGATTATTATCCGGGAGTTGATAGTACGGTGGTCAAAAATGCCAATGAAATTGCTGATCGAATGTTTGTTGACTATGACAGGCGAAACCAGTCTAGCGCCTACCACAACAGCGCGAAAACATCATTTCAAATCGCCGATTCGATCTGGAATTGTCATAAACACAAAACCTATCCTGATTCGATTCTTTTGAAATTATTTTTAAGCTGGCAACGAGGGCGCGACAACGATTCAAAGCAAAATGATAATTCAATTCCTGGCAGAATGATTCGACCCAATGAATCATCATTGCATATCTTGCATCAAGCGGAGAAAGACGCCAATCAAGCCAAGCTCATCAATCCATTCGACCTCGATATTCGATCCTTATTAATTAATATTTATTCACGAATGGGTGAGATCAGTGGCAATTTAAATTTTTATACGAAAGCCATTGAGGAACTGAAAAATTTATTACAGGTAGATAAAAGCAATCCTTATATATATGAACGATTAGCTGAATGCTATTTTGCATTGCAAGATTGGGAGAATTGCTATCAATGTTTTGATAAAGCCGAGCAAGTCCTGCTGATCGTTGCAAAATTCAAAAACAGCAAAAATAATCCTTCCAGCGCTTCGGTTGACACGGCTCGCTGGGTTTATTATCTGCAAGGAAAAGGCGAAGCGCAAGCCAAACTCTACGATTCAGCTCTTGCAATAACCTACCTGACCAGAGCAAAGCAGATGACACATTCGGCGTCGAATGCACAGCAGTTGCAGAATTATTTAAACTGGATCGAATGGGATGGAGGCAATTTGAAAGCTTCTGAGCTTCGGGACGAGGCTCAGCATGTTGAACAAGCTGGCGAATACAAAAAAGCGCACAGCAAATATTTACAGCTATTAGGAATCCTTACAACCCAACAAGCAAAGAATGAAATTGATTGGAAAGTTGCTTCGATTGATTTCAATCATTTGAGTGAAAAATTGGAAGCGATCGAAAGGATGTTCCAGGTCATTCAAAGTATTCAAAAGTCTGGCAACTCGCATGAATTGAATGATGTCTATTTGCAAGATTATGCAGCGATGTGTTATTCTATCGGGGTTGACTATTATAATAAGCATAACTATCGTTTCGCTTACATCTATATTAATCAGGCAGCACAATTTGAATGGGAACATCGCGGTGATTGTTATCTGCAATTAGCCATGCTGTCAGAAGTGAATCCACACGAGAGCATTCAGTTTTGTCAGAAAGCATTGGCGTATTCGAAACAATTATCCGATGAAAGTCAAAACAAGATTCAAAAAATGTTGACCGTTTCATTCATTCGATTGGGGGAGTTCGATCTGGCGCAAAATTATTATCAGAAATTTTTAAATTCCAAATCATCACCAAACAATTAGTTCAGCTATGAAAACTCGGCAGCATAATCATATCATTTCTCTAATCATTCTCCTCTATATTATTTTGATTTCATGCAACCGTTCGAGCTATCGATTGCCCGTCTTTCGAACGCATAACGATTCTCCCGTCGGAGTGGATAGCCTGATTATTGCAGATTCAGATTCAGTCATAAAATTTCTATTTGTTGATTTCGCGAGCGAGCGCAAAGCAAGTGACCTTGCCCGAGAAGCACAGACTGAATTAAGTTTAGCAGATTCTGTCTGGCAATTAATAAAAACGGATAGCGACAGTACGAAACGATTCATAATTTCGACTACTGATACTATCGCTAAATCACAAGTCGAATATAATATTGCAGTAAAAAAAATTATTAGTGGATTAGAGATTGCTGAGCGCCGGTTTCAACAATCGATTAAATTGAATCCCTTTCTCCTGAGCTCAAAAGATGGCCTTGCGCAAACGTATATTTTGTGGGCACAAATCGAAAAACCCCTGTTTTATTTTGAGAAAGCCGCAGCAGTACTTGCCAAATTAGTGCAAAATGAAAAGAGCGAACATATTCTATGCTACCGATTGGGAGAATGTTATTTTCAACTGGGAAAATGGGAACAGGCTTTTTCAAATTATCATCAAGCTGAAAAGATTTTTATTGGTACAAAAGCATTCTCGAACGGTGGTCTGTTTGAAAATAAACCTGAAGATTATCATAAAAATGATCTGTTATTCAATTACTTATACTCTCAAGCTGTGTGCCTGGCACGAATGTATAAATCGCCGGAAGCATTGATAATTATCAACCAGGCAAGAGATATGGCGCCAAATGATTCGTTAAGAAATATTGCAGAACGATTTGAAGACTGGATCAATTGGGATAAAGGAAATATCTATACGGCAGAACAAAAGAATCAAATATTAAAATTAATCAATGAAAAAAATTACCAGGATGCATCCATAAAATTTGATTCCCTGAAAAATCAATTATCTGACCCATTGGCAATCGTGGAAATCGAATGGCGCATTGCCGGGCTTGAGTTCAGATATTTAAATAAAAAAGAACAGGCGTGTGAACGTTTATTGACTATCATCGAGAAAAGCCATAATTTTTCCAATCATCCCAATCACTCAATTATCGATTTTAGCACCTACTTAAATGATTGCGGAGTCATGCATTATCATTTAGGCATGGAATTCATCGAAAAAACAGATTACAAACAAGCGCAGAAATATTTGGAGCAAGGCGCAAAAATTGATTGGTATGGCAATTACAAGTGCCAATTAGAATTGGCAAAACTGAATCGTCATGATCCGCAAATCTCATTATCGCTGATCGAAAAAGTCTTAACAACAGAATCTGCTTTGACAGAAGTTGAAAAATTAACCGCTCTTGAAATTAAATTAGGAGCTTTGAAAAAATTAGGTCCCCAGCATCGAATTGAAGCGAAGCACGTTTATAATCAGATCCGTGAGCTCCAGAACAAATAGATGCCGCAGAACAATTGCTCCCGTCTTAAAAAATCCTATGAACTTTTTAAAATTTCAATCGTCTAAGATAATAGTTGAGAAATAATTGGAGATAAGTTAATTATAATCCATTTAATTAACCATGCTTCTAATCCCTTTAAAATTAAGTGAGGTGATTCTGATGACAAAGCATATTAAAGCCATATTGATGATTGTTGGGCTGATGATCGTCCTCAGCTTTATGCTGACAGGATGTTACACCCAATTGTCACGTCCTCGAATCGATACTGAGGATGAATATCAAAATAATCCAGAATATGAAGGGGAGGAGTATTATCAAGATCAAGAAGGCCAAGATTTATCGGAACAATCAGAAGGAAATACTTATATTTATAATTATTATCCGTACGTCGATCCGTATTTTGATTCCTGGTACTACTATCCTTATTCATGGCGCTATTATAATATGAGCTATCTGGGACCCTATCCGGATTATTGGTGGGATCCTTATGGGCGAGGGTGGATTCCGGGTTGGTATCTAGGATTTTCTTACTATGATACCTGGTGGGGAGGTTACCCCCGGCATGGAAATTCCTATTATGGAGATTATTCAAATCCATCGCAACGAACTTACGCAAAACGCCCCTTCGGAAGACGGTCAATTGACGCTGCTGATCGAGAACAACGAGCGATTGACACACAATCCGGGCTTGCCAAACCGCAGTCTCCAACGCGCGTGGACAGGCCGACTTCAACCATAGCTTCCCCTGATCTCAGGAAAAAGCCAGGCGCTGACAATGCGAAGCGGGTTCGGACGAATCCAAATATAAAAAAACCAGGAAACGTGGATGACGCTAGTCGCCAAACTAAGGTCAAACCTCGTGTTCCCGTGCGGAGGACTGAACCACAAAGTGATTCGCCTCGTAGCTCGAAATCATATTCAAAGCCCAAAATGATCGAAACCGCTCCAGCTCAAAAGAAGGACACGAATACGAATAGAAGCTATAAACCAACACAACGATCAGATAGCAAAAGCAGCACGCCGTCTCGTTCCAACAATGCGCAGGTGAGCAAACCATCGACTCGTTCCAGTACACCGAGTAGCAGCGCAACACCCAGGAGCTCCAGTTCTTCAACGAGCTCTAGCTCAAAAGGAACCAGCTCTTCAAAAAGCTCTGGATCATCAAAAACGAATAAAAAGTAAGGCGGAGAGATAGCAATGAGAAAAAATATATTTATAATTTTGATAGTGGGATTTCTGTTCCTGAGTCCGAATGTTTATTCACAAAGTGAAGCCTTTTTCCTGGGCTATGGTTCAGGAGTCGGCGGCAGAGCATTATCAATGGGGAGCGCATACCTGGCAATCGCAGATGATTATTCAGCTACACTGTGGAATCCCGCGGGCTTGACCCAGTTGCGACGTATGGAATTATTTGCTTCCCTGTCGCACTCACAATTTATGAACGAAGCAACGTTCCAGGGATCATCAAATACGGATAAAACATCGAAGACTAATCTCAACTCAGTAGGATTCGCTTTTCCAATTCCAACTTACCGGGGAAGCCTTGTATTTGCCGTCGGTTATAACCGAGTCAGAAATTTTGATTCCGGTTTTTCATTCTCACAGTTTGTGAGTGATCCTGGTGTGCAACAAGATTATACCGAGATTGAAGAAGGTGGGCTGAATAACTGGGTTTTTTCCGGAGCCATGGAAATGACGCCAAATTTGTCTATTGGAGGCTCGCTGAACTTGTGGCGTGGAAAAGACGACTATCATTTGAACTTATTCGATCAAGATGTTCAGAATTTATTTTACTATAAAGATTTTAGCTATGACCAGCAGCTTGTCACCGACTATAGCGGAGTCAATTTTAAATTTGGCGCTCTCTATAAATTCTTAAAAGTTTTCCGGTTTGCCGCCACGATCGCCACGCCAGTCACGCTAAACGCTGATGAAAAATGGCGTGAAACGACTCAGCAAATAGAGGATGCGGATAGCCCGTATGAAGATTATGAAGAAACTGAAAGCAGCTCATGGAAATATAAAATAAGGGCACCCTTTGTTTTTTCTGCCGGCAGCGCTGTCACATTGCTGCCCAATATCGTGCTATCGGCAGATGTGGAATATACGGACTGGTCACAAACCAGGTATTTGTCAGAACCACCGGTCGGTGATGAATTTAAGCAGAACCTCAATTTCAAGCAGGATTTTGATCAAACGATCACCTATCGCTTTGGCGGCGAATTTACAGTTCCATTGATAAATACCCAATTGCGAGCCGGAATGATTCGACAACCCTCACCATTAGTAAATGCTTCTTCAAAAGCAGATCGAAATTATCTCACGCTCGGCGGTGGGATTCTTTTGGATAAACAAGTCAAAATAGATTTTGCCTGGGTGCGTGGCTGGTGGGAAAAAGAGGGGTCATACTTTTCCGACGATTTACCCTCAGTCAATGAAAAAATTAACCTGGATAAATTTTTCGCCACGATGTCGATTCGGTTCTAACTGAAGCAATCAAAAATTAACACACAAAATCTCTGTCATGTTTTCTTATTCATGGCAGAGATTTTTTTTAGTTCACATTTTAGAGTATGAGCAATTCAAAGTTAATTAGCGGTTTAATTTTTACATTTCTTCTTTTTGCATCAATTGCTGCAACTTTTGCCAGAGATAAGCGCGGCGAGATCGAAGCGGAGGAGCATTATCAGCAGGCGCTGCTGCATTATCAAAACGGCAAAACTGACCTGGCGATTCAACAATTGAAAATTGCGCTCAAACTGAATAGAAAATTAGCAAAGGCTTACAATCAATTGGCACTGATTTATATGGCGGAAGGAACCGTGCATGGTCGTTTTAATGCTACTATCGAATTAAATTATGCAAGAAGATTGGAACCGAAAAATATAGAATTTTTATTTAATGAAGCGATATTGAATTTAAAAAAGGGATTTTCTTTTAACGCCGAAAGACAATTTAAAAAAATCATCAGCCTTGATCCCACGAATTACCAGGCTTATTTTCAGATCGCCCAGATCAAAGAAGATGAGATGCTCCATTACCAGGACATGATCAGCTTCGAGCCAGGCAGTGACGGCATTATTTCAATGCAATCCTTTGCAAAAAAAATAAAAGAAGAAGCTGCCGACTGCTATAAAGAAGTTATTGCAATTCACCCTACCTTTGCCGATGCTTACTACCGTCTCGCCCTTATCTTTTATGAATTTGATGATCATCAACAAATGATCCAGCTTCTGGAGAGCGCTGTTAAAATCATTCCCGAGGATAAAAATTGCCACCTGTTTTTGGGATTTGCTTACCAAAACCTCGGCGATTTTCAGCACGCCGCAGAGCAGTATCAAATTGCCAGAGGATTGCTGACGCCGGAAGAACTCGAGATCATTGAATCGCTCAACCCAATTTTAACGCCTGAGCAGATGAAGCAATATCAAACACTCGCGGCAACAACGGAAAAAGATGATATTCATGCTATTTTCTGGCGGAGCAAAGATCCTTTTTATTTAACTGAAGTGAATGAACGCGTGCTGGAACATTTCAGCAGAGTGGCTTATGCAAATTTGCGTTTTTCAAATCTCGGAAAAAAGATCGAGGGCTGGAAAACAGACCGGGGGAAGGTGCTGATTCGATATGGCAAGCCCGATTTGCAATATCGCACTAGAGCTTATATCGGTTCATCTCCCGGTCAGGGCAGAAATCCGCTGAACCATTCCAAGGAATTTTGGATTTATCCCCAGTTTCATTTTATTTTCGAGGATCGATTCCTTTCAGGCAATTATGCCTTTGCCTGGGGTGATCGCCCTGAAAATGATTATAAAGAAATTTATAATGAAATGATAAAGCAAGTGCCCGATTATTATCGAATGATTCCTGACTCTCAACATTTCGATGTTCCACTGGATATCGTGGCATTCCAGGGACAAAATGGAAAAACCGAGCTAGAGTTCTGCTATGTGATTCCGATAAATGAAATTAAGCCGAGGGGAGATAGTTTCAATCTAAATCATGGATTGTTTTTGTTCGATAAATCATGGACGCCAGTTGCCCAAAAAATCCAGCGAGTAACATTCCGCTCCAGCGATACTGTTACTGTAAATTCCAGAGCCTATTATGCGAACCAGGAGCAGGTTGAAATTGCCCCAGGCGATTATCATTTCGCGTATGAGTTTGAAGATAGCAAATCAAATAAACGATCGAAGATTCATCAGACCATATCGGTCGATACATTTTCCTACCGCAAGTTTGAGATGAGCGATGTTTTATTCGCGAAGGAATTATTGCCTCCCAATTTGAATGTTCCTCCGGCACGATCGGATTTTAAGATTACACCAAATCCATTACGAGTCTATCGCAATGCAGAACCGGTTGTCATCTACTTTGAGCTGTATCAGCTTTCCAAACGATCGGATGGACAAACCCGATTCCAGATTGAATATCAGATCGGAATTGATTTTGAATCACTGCCTTCGCTAACAAAGCTTTTCACCACGATTGGCTTGAAAAAAAAGTCCGGTGCCGTGACGTCAGGTTACGAATTTTCTGGGGAGTCAGCCACTGAATTGCAATACCAGAAAATTTTGCTAGATCCGAATATCACGGGCAAAATTGTGCTTACATTAAAAGCAACAGATTTGCTGACTGGTGAAACAGTACAAAAACAGGAGAAATTCATAGTTGTCGAATGAAGTGAAGAAAACAGCCAAAAGAATTTTAATTACCGGCGGGAGTGGTTTCCTTGGCAGCCATCTTTTTTCATTAGCTTGTCAAAAATTTGAAGCTCATGCTACCTACCAATCGAATCCAATCAACCATGCCAATGGTTTTACTTACAAGGTAAACCTGGCTGAAATTAAAGCGATTAATCCATTGCTGGACAGGGTAAAGCCGGATGCAATTATTCATACCGCGGCAATCGCAAATCCCGATTATTGTGAGCAAAATAAAACCGAAGCCGAAACCGTAAATGTTCTTGCCACACAGCAGATCGCGGATTGGTGCGGTCGAAACAAAAGCAAACTGATTTTTACCTCGACAGATATGGTTTTTAATGGTGAGGCAGGTAATTATCAAGAATCAGATTCGCCTGATCCAAAAAGCTTTTATGCGCAGACCAAATCCAGAGCTGAGAAAGCTGTTTTGAATTCAAATTCACAAAACATAGTGGCAAGAGTTGCATTGGTTTACGGAATGGGGATCGAACGCAAATCAAGCTTTTTTGAGCAGATGGTGAATCGGTTAAGAAATGGGGAACATGTCAGTTTATTTTGCGATCAATTTCGGTCACCGATTCTGGTGAATAACCTGGCTGAAGCATTGCTGGAGTTGGCGGAAAATGACTTTTCCGGGATCATTCATTTAGGCGGAAGTGAACGAATCAGCCGCTGGGATTTTGGTTTGAAAGCATGTCAAGTCTTAAACCTGCCATCAGGATTTATTGAAAAAACATCAATGCATGATTTCAGCACAATTGCTTTTCGACCAGGAGATATTTCCCTGGATTGCAGCCTCGCAAACAAGGTTTTAAAAACGAAACTGCTAAATTGCGATGAGGGGCTGGAAATTATAAAGGCAATGCAAGTTTATGAATCGAGCGGAGTTCGTGTTTCATCAAAAAATTAAGGAAAAAAGGATAAGCAAATTTTTATCTGTTGGATTCTCCTTCGGCGAATCAATTAATAGAAATCTACCGAAGGAAGATTGTTTCTATCATTTATGTTAAAAAATTAAAATTTCACCCGTTCGAACATCTCGCGCTCTTGCCCCAGGTTTTTGATCGTTGCATCCAATCCCATTTTTGTGCCACGACTTTTTTTACCTTCCACATGAATAGCTGAGGGATCAAGGGAGCTTGACGGCTGATCAGGCATCACAAGCAAATCTTTATCCGCTTGAAACCGAGTCGCGATTGCCCATTCGACATCATGCACATTGTGAATATCGATATCATCATCCACGACGATGCAATGTTTTAATGAGCGATGCGCGTGAAATGCAGCAGCCAGTGCTTTTTCTCCATCAGCGGCAGTTTCTTTTTTGATCTGTACCACAGCGTGTAGCCAGGAGCATCCGCCAGACGTTAGCGTCACATCGCAGCATTGACAAACTTCATTGACGGCTTGGAAGATGTCCACTTCTTTTGGCATGCCCATTAGAATTCTATGCTCCGAACGACCCGGAACCAGGGCATGATAAATCGGATTATTGCGCCAGGCAATTCTCGTGATTTCGACCAAAGGCTGTTGCCGGACGATATCCCAGGTTCCTGTGATATCGACAAATGGACCCTCGCGGGCAAATTCTCCTGTGAAATGTCCTTCTAAAACAATCTCACAATCGATCGGCACATGGATATCAATGGTTTTGCATGGCGCCAATGTGATGGGGGTTAATCTGGCAGCCAATTTCATCTCATCAATTTCACCGGGTGGAGAAAACGATGCCGCGAGCAAGACGGCCGGCGGCGGAGCAATGCAAATTGCCACCTCGGCTTTTCCTTGTGAATGAGCCAGCGCGTGATGCGTGCCACGATTCTCAACAACTCGAACACTTCCCCGTTTTTGATCCAGCAGCATCATCCGGTGATAGGATAGGTTCCTGCCCAATTCAGGATCATTGACGATCCAGACGGCGGAAGTGAGATAATATCCACCATCGCCAGGATAATGAAATAAGATCGGCAGCTTCGAGAGATCGATACTGGATAATTCCTGATCGCCATAAGCTTGTTGCCGGACTTCCAAAGTTTCTTCGGGCGAATCCAATTTTTGAGCCAACTGCGATAAAAAATCAGCATGCTGCAATTGCAAGTATTCTGCAAATTTTTCTCTTGAGAAAAAAATATTGCCAGCCACTTGCATATCTGAAACAGATTCAAATAGTACCGGATCAGGCTCAAGCTCGATTAGTCTTTTGCTGACCTGAAGGTAGGGGGGAAGCGGCTCTGAAACGGTTTTTAAACGACCGCTATTTTTTTCGTTTGAAATACATGCTCTGAAATCCATGATTGGCAATCCTTGCTTTATTCAAAATGAAAATCAGCTCCCCATCGCTGGTAGAGATCATTAGCGATGCCGAGCAGATCGAGAATTTTGCCGACAAAAAAATCAGTCATCTCATCAATTGATTTTGGAAGATGATAGTATGCTGCCATTGACGGACAAATGATTGCGCCAGCCTGCCTGAGCTTCAGCATATTTTCGAGATTAGCTTGGGATAGAGGCGTTTCCCGGGGACTGAGAATTAGCGGACGATTCGTTCTTAGCTGGTTTTCAGCGGCTCGGATGATGAGATTTTCTGAATAGCCGCTTGCGATTGCTGCCAGTGTTTTCATCGAGCAGGGAGCGACAACCATGCTATCGATCAAAAAGGAGCTGCTGTTTATCGGCGCCGTGCCATCGTGCTCATCAAAAAAATGAGCTTTTGGTGGAAGCTGAAAGTCTTTTCCGATTTCATGTTCAACGACCGACAAAGCATTTTTCGTTAAAATTCCGATAACATCGAAATCCCGTCTGAGCAGCTCTTCGATCAGGCGAATGCCAATAATTACGCCACTGGCGCCTGTTATGCCAACGACAAATCTTTTCATTTGAGTTTTGTCGTAAAGCTTCTCACCGCGCCGGCTTTTAACAGATCGGCTGCGATATTTTCCGCTGTCACGCCGTCTTTCGCCACGGCAACCATGCAGCCACCTTTTCCAGCGCCACAAAGCTTGGCGCCCAATGCGCCGCGCATCGTTGCTGCATTTACCAGATTTTCTAACTCTGGGGAAGAAACACCGATTCGTTGGAGCAGATTCTGGTTTTCATCCATTAATTTTCCCAGTTTTTTGGCGTCACCATCTTTCAGAGCCAGAGCGCCGTCGCGGGCGATTTGTCCGATCTGGGTGAATATTCGATCAAACTGTTCCTGATTTGAATTCCGTGCTGCGGCGACCTGGGCGACAACATCGCCGGTTTTTTTGCTGATGCCTGTGTCGCCAACGATGAAAAACATACTGCCGGGATGAATGGGCGACGGCTCCCGGTCTTTGCGGAACAATATCGGCTTTTCCAGGGAGATGACCGTGTTATCAATACCGCTCGGCGTTCCGTGGTGAATTTTTTCCAGCTCGAATGAATAGTTAATCAACTCCCGGGGTGCGATAACTTTCATCATCGCTTTGGTTAGGGCTCGAATAATCGCAATGCTGGTTGCCGCGCTGCTTCCCAATCCTCGCTCGATCGGAATTTTCGACCAGATCGTCAGGCGCCAGCCCGATTTCGGCAGCTTGACAATTTTATCATGAATCAATTGAATCGTTTTGATTATGTGACCAATCGATTCTGGATGTGAAGCTGCGCTAAGCGTTGTTTCGATTTTTAGATCTTTTGCTTCGATGACAGGATCAGCAACTGCGGCATCGATTGAAATAGCAGCCGATGTGCGGACATCCTGGATCGGAATTGCCACTGCTGGTTGCCCATAAACAACAGCGTGCTCACCAAACAGAATTATTTTTGCTGAAGCAGAAGCGTGTGTTGAGATCATCTGATTTTTTTTGATAAGCTTAATTTAGTAATCATTAACATACAGATTCCATCGCTCCAAGCGATGGAATCTGTGTAAAATTCGAAAGCTGAATGAGCATGACTATTCAGTCTTGCTAATGTTTTTTTTCTTCCCATTATTCTGTTTTTGCTGTTCCTGCTTTTCCCGAATTAAAAATTGTTTCAAGATCTGCTTTGCCCGATCATATCGGACGCGGCCCTCATGCGCCATTTGATTGGCGACTTTAATTGCCATTTCTCCAATCGCGCCGGCAAAGACAGCAACGTTACGTGCGTGGAGCGTCATGTGTCCTCTTTGAATCCCTTCCGTCGCTAATGTCCAGATCGCCGAAAAATTTTGGAGCAAGCCAGCCGCACCGCAGATCTCAGCCAGTTCCCTACTGGTTTTCACTTTCATTAATTTTAGCAAAATTTTCACTCCGGGATGAATCGAAGTGACGCCGCCAACGATTCCGAGCGACATCGGGATTTCCATTTCTCC
>JALOPY010000098.1 GCA_025453735.1 bacterium
GACAATCAGCTTGCCACCAACAAACCAGACCAGCACGGTTCCGGACATAATGAGAAGTTGCAGCGTGGGAGAATAAATGCTCCATTTGTTTTCGAGATCGATCCCAGCATCCCGGAATGCCGCGCTCTTTCGTTCAAATTTATTTGACTCCTCGCCTTCCTGACCAAAAGCTTTGATCACTCGCATACCCGAAAGTGAATCATTCACCAGCGCGCTCAATCGGGAGCGGCGGTGATAGTACCGGCGAAAATAAAGGCGAATCTTTGAAAAAATATTTTTCAAAAACAGAACCGTTGCAATGATGGGGATGAAAACAAATAACGTAAGCTGCCAACTGAGAATCGACAGAAAAATGCCAACGCCAACCAGGATGAACAGGCTCTCTAGCGACAATGGAATAAAATCCACCAGAAAATGTTGCAGCTCGCGGGTATCCTGATTGACGCGCGCCATCAGTGCGCCGGTTTGGTGCTTATCGAAAAAAGCCAGGGACAGGTCTTGCAATTTTTGATAAATTGCCGCGCGAACATCGAAAACAGTTTTATGTCCCACGATTCCGGCCAGGCGCATGTGCAAGCCGCTGAAAAAATTTTGACCCGCATAAGCAGCAAAAAGCGCCAGTGCGGCAAGCGGTATCCAATGCGCATGTTGAAATAATCCGGTCGTGGCATCAGGCTTCAAAATCACATCGATAAACAGCTTGCTCATGTACGGCGTGACCAAGCCAAAAATGATTCCGGCAATTAGCGTCAGAAATATGAAAAATAGCTGACCCAGATATGGCTTGGTAAATTGAAGAATCCGCCGCAGTGTTTTGCCTTTTTCAGTGCAGCGGGGACATTTGTTCAAATCTTCAGGAATGGGATAGCCGCAGCTCTCGCAGATCCGACGTTTGCGTTCATGTTTGTCCGGCTCAATCGCATTGCCGTCGAGGAGCATTTTGATCTGCTCGATCGCCCAGGCAAAATCCGCATTTTTGGCATTGGAATAATAGATCAACCGATGGGAGCGGTCATTGACTGAGATTTCGATAACGCCGCTGCCGGTTAAATTAACCGATTCCACTTTTTTAATATCGCTCAATTGATGCGAGGAAATGATTTCGGCGTTGCCATTATGCGCGGCAAAAGTGGCGATTCTTTTGTCAGTGGCAATCAGCCATTCCTCGCCATAGATGAGCTGCTTTGTCACATCCGAAGCAATTGCGACATGCAGGGTCTCATCGGCATAGTTTTCTTTGAAATAGTGTTGAAGTAATTCAGGTAAGCTGGCTCGATCCATTGTCTAATTTATTTTTATTAAATATCGTGCGATGCGAGTTAATGTTCTGAAATAAATTGATCTAATAATACAATTTTTCCTATCAAATGTCAAGGAAAAATAATTATTAAATTCTATGGGGAAGATTATTCTGTTGACATTTTAAAATGAAATTGATATATTTTCAATGGAGATCCAGATAAAAATATATGGCTCTCCATCGGATCTTAATGAATTTCAAAGTCAGTATCAAAAAAAATAAATAAAAAAGCTTACAATGAGCAACGGAGTAATCAGAGACTCGCGGAGTTTTTTAGCATTTTAAAAACTCCGCGAGAACTCCTCTTGCTCTGCTTCTCCTTGTGATAAATTATTATGATTCAAATTACCGAAAATCTATCCATCAACGAAACCGAAATCCAGGAAGATTTCGTCCGTTCATCGGGACCGGGTGGACAGAATGTGAACAAAGTTGCAACCGCGGTTCAGCTTCGATTCAACGTGAAAAATTCTGCATCCCTGCCAGATGACGTTCGGGAACGACTGATCAAACTGGCGGGCAATCGCGTGACAGAAGCTGGTGAGCTGATCATCAGCGCCAGGCGGTATCGCAACCAGGCGCGCAATCGTGAGGATGCCAGGAGTCGGCTGATCGAGCTGATTCGCAAAGCAACGATCGCACCCAAACCCCGTCGCAAGCGAAGAGCGTCAGCGACTTCAAAATTGCATCGAATGATGGAAAAGCGCAAGAAAAGCGAGATTAAAAAACGAAGGCGATTTGATCCGAGTTCTGATATCTAATAAATCGAAAGCAACTTCTTCCCTGCGATCTCCCTCGCATATTGCAGTTATTTAACTTGATTTTGTAGCCTCGAATGACTAATATCAATTTAGCCAAATGAGCAATCCATTCCCTTCAGAATAATATCAGAAAAGCGTCACTTGAAATGGTTGAATTAAAACAAAAAGAATTTTCATTTTGGAATGCAGCTCTCCTCGTTATCGGAGTGATGCTCATATTTTTTCAATCGCAATCTCAAGCTCTCGAGCCAAAAGAAATTCTGGTGATTGCCAATGGCAATGTGAAGACCAGCATCGCGCTGGCCATTTATTATCTGGAGAAACGACAAATACCAAAAGAAAATCTCATCAAAGTCCGGATTCCTGAATCAGAAGTATGCACGAGAACAGATTATGTGATCAAAATCGCGATCCCGGTGCGAAACTATCTCCGCCAGCTTGATCCGATGGAAAAGCAAATTCGCTGCCTGGTTGTCATGTACGGACTTCCGCTTCGGATCGACACGCCATCCTCTCCCAAAACGCAGACCGGAACAGGAGAAGCCATCAACAAAATCCTGAATGACAAATCATCGTCGCTGGATTCGGAATTGACACTGCTCCGTTTGGAAGAGCATTATTCCATCGGCGGATGGCTGCCGAATCCATATTTTCTGGGGTTTCAGGGACAGCAATTGGAAATTAAAAAAGAAGACGTCCTGATGGTTAGCCGGCTGGATGCCCCGACTGTTCAAATTGTGAAACGAATCATTGACGACAGCATCGCTGCAGAAAAAATCGGCCTCAATGGCAAGGCATATTTTGACGCGCGCTGGAGCGACCCTGGCAGCAATGTAAAATTAAGTGGCTATAGCTATTACGATAAATCCATTCACCTGGCTGCTGATCTGGTGAAAAAAAGCAATCTCATGCCTGTCATTTTGGATGACTCGCAAGAGCTGTTCAAAGAAAATTCCTGTCTCAATGCAGCACTCTACTGCGGCTGGTACAGCCTGGCAAAATATATCGACGCGTTCACCTGGCAGCGTGGGGCTATTGGCTTTCATATTGCCAGCAGCGAATGCACGACATTGAAAAATGCGAATAGCCAGGTCTGGTGCAAAATGCTGCTGGAGAAAGGCGTGGCTGCCACACTCGGTCCTGTGGGAGAGCCGTATATTGACACATTCACCGTGCCGGAGCTTTTTTTTGGTTTCCTGATCCAGGGACATTTGACCCTGGTGGAATGCTATATGGTTAGCACTCCATATTTATCCTGGAAAATGGCGCTGATCGGAGACCCGCTGTATTTTCCTTTTAGAAAAATAAAATAAAATAAAATTTCGATTGACATTTTGCTATGTTTTCTTATATTATGATAGAATTCACAACTACAACGGAGCTGATATGGCAATCCCCAAAACTGGAAAAATCATTATCTATTCCCTGCTGGGAATCATCGCAGTCATCCTGGCAATCTTTCTGACTGATTTGCTCACAAGTTCGGAGAGCATGAGCTATCAAAGCGCCGGCAAGACTGAAATCATCGTTGTCTTAATTCTCTCGTCGCTATTTTTGATTGGCAGTTTTTACCTGGGCTTTCTATTCGTTCGGACCCTTTTAAAATTTATCGGCAATCTTTCAGATCTCTCTGGAAATAATATTCCGATTCGCATTGTCAGCCTCGGCTTCATTGCGCTGCTGTTTCCAAACGTCGTTCGCGCAGTGATTATCGCGCCGATCAGGTTCTTCATCAATCTTGTTACCTATTACATCAATTCGTTGGGCACTGCCTTTTCAAACTTCGGAGGCAATTTCGATAATTTTGATTTTGCCCAATTAATCCAGATGATGCTTTTTGCACTACGCGACACCTGGAAGCTATTAAGCAACGCTGCCATGCAGTTGTTCAACGAGCTGCAAATTCCCAACCTGGTTCTTGCCATTGCCGCGTGGATTATCATCGGACAGGCGCTAACGTTAATCTTCACCAAACAGACAGAGCAACAAGCGAGTCGGAAAATATTGGCAAACTTTTTTCAGAATATCAGCTCAAACACCCAAAAAAATATTTTTGTCGCTATCATATTTCTGATGAGCGCCTACCTGATAATGGTTTCCATCATCGCGGTTCCCTGGCTGCAACAAACCAGCAGCGTTTTCCAGGAGAATTGGGAAAAAGAGTTTGATGATTTAGCCGGAACTGAAGAAGATTTTTTTGTCAATTATGGGGACGAATTTGCAGTCAGTCCCCTCGATACGTTATCAGACGCATTTCTTGAAAATCAATCAGCACTCGATTCGCTGCCTCAGTGGAAAAGGCTGGTCAGCCAGGTCACGCTTGATCTTTGCGAGATGGCACAGCAACGAGCCACATCTGTCGAGCAATGGAAAATAGCCAGAAACGAAATATGGAAGGTCAAACAGAAGCTGCTCAATTCAGCAAAACAAAATCTTAGTTTAAGCACTCGAACATTAGGCCCATTGGATCAAGCCTATTATTATCAGGAATTGCACCGGTGGCTCGGTGATAATATCAATGGGCTTGATATGCAGCTAAAACGCTACCAGTCGTTTCTTCATTATTATGATTCTGAGTTGGATAAATGGGTGAAGCAGATTGTTTCCACTCTCCAGGATGACCTGGAAATGTTGAAATCACTACCCTCAAGGAATCCGCAAGATATGAGCGGAGTTTATTTTAAGACGAATTCAGTTTACAATCCAATTGGCAGCATGAGTCAGTCAGTTATGGCAGTTGCATCTGAGATAAAACCGACATCACCTGGCTCACTTCCAACCCCTCCGCAACCAGGCACGCAGTGGGGAATTTTTGGACTAATTTCTGGCTGGTTGCTGCGGGCAAATTCTTATGCTTTGATTTTGATTATTGGAATGCTTGGCTTCGGATTATTCGGATCGATGATTTCCAGTGTGGTACGGGAATATTCTCAACGGCAGCAGGGGCAACCCATTGTCAGTGACATTACTTCTGCTGTTATTCGCGGGCTATCCGCCGCGGTTGTGGTTTTTCTTTCTGTCAAAGGCGGGCTGGCGGTCTTCACCACTGAAGACGTTGAACCCAATGCGTATGTCCTATTTTTTACCTGCCTGGTTGGAGCGGTTTTCAGTGAAAAAATCTGGGAGTGGGCTCAGGAACAACTTGGAGAGAAATTTCCATCAAATCATCAGGCATCGGAGGAAGAAGCTGAGTCTCCTGAACAAGAAAATGAAACCAGCAAAAACAGTCCCATTCCCCAGGGGTAGTATGCTCGACTAAGCAAACTGAAATTTTAAAATTTGGAGCTAATTGGAATCCTTTGACTGCTTCAATGATGCATCGTCGCAGACGATTCACTCCAAATGAAAAACAAAAAAAGGGAACACTATTCGATGTTCCCTTTTTCATTTATTAGCTTCAAATACTAGTTAAAAAATTTTCAAACACCAAGGCACGAAGAAACCACTAAGAACACAAAGAAAGAATATAGAATTTTTATCTTTGTGGCTTTTTACTCCGCCTGGTGGCTTCGTGTTGAGTGTTACTCTGCAGCTTCACAGCGCTATGCCATCACTTTCATATCCTTCAATTCTTTCAACAACTCCACCAGAAAATCCCACACTTTGCCGACAGCAACGACGTTAACCTTTTCATCCGGTGAATGAGGATTTTTCAAATCCGGACCGATGGAGATCATATCCATTCCTGGATTTCGATCACCGATGATGCCGCATTCCAATCCAGCGTGAATGACCTCGACGACCGGTTTTTTGTTGTACATTTTCTCGTACAATTTTTTGCTTTTGTCTAGCAAAGCCGAATCCATTTTGGGGGGCCAGGGTGGATAACCATCGCCGCTCTTGCCATCGCCGCCAGCCAGTCGGGCAACGGCTTCGATCCGATCGCTGAGTGCATGAAGTCGGGACACCAGCGAGCTGCGCTGACTGGTGAGGATCTTAGCTATACCATTTTCCAGCTTGACATTCGCCAGATTATTCGATGTTTCAACCAATCCCGGAATATCAGTGGACATGGCATCCACGCCATGCGGCATGGCAAAGATAACCTCGATCAGTTTTTTAGTATCCTGCGCAGTCAAAACTTTTTGAAAATTTCCGGAATCAGTTGCTTCTATCGTTAATTTCAAATCGGGATCAGTGTTTTTGAATTCACTTTTAAAAATCTTTTCCTGCTCTGCAATCAATTTCTTCACCTGTTCCCAATTATCCTTCGGAAAATAAACAACCGTTTCGCAATCACGAGGAATGGCATTGTGCGCTCTTCCGCCGGTAAGATCAGCAATCCTGAGATCAACCTGCTGTCGTATTTGAGACAGAGCTCGAGCCAACACTTTAATCGCGTTGGCTTTTTGTTTCGCAATATCGATGCCTGAATGACCGCCTTTCATGCCACCTGCAGCGATCTTGTGCTGTTTATAATTGGCCGGAATCGCTTCCAGCTTAAACGGAATAGTGGAATTGGTATTGATCCCCCCGGCGCAGCCGACTGTAAAAACGCCCTCATCCTCCGAATCCAGGTTAATCAGCAATTTGCCTTTGATAAATCCGGGCTCCAGTGCATTGGCGCCAGTCAATCCGGTTTCTTCATCAACGGTAAAAAGCAGTTCGAGCGGAGGATGTTTGATGTCCTTGTCGATCGCGGCAGTCATTGCCATTGCAATCGCAATGCCGTTATCCGCGCCAAGCGTCGTGCCATCTGCTTTCAGCCAATCGCCATCGAACACAAGCTTGAGCGGATCTTTCGTGAAATCATGTTTCGATTCAGGCGTCTTTTCGCACACCATGTCCATGTGCCCTTGCAGCACTGTTATCGGCGCTTTTTCATATCCTGGCGATGCCGGGACTTTAATAACCACATTGCCTACCTTATCCGTCTTTGTCTCGAATTTATTCTGCTTTGCCCAATCCAGCAGCCAGGCGCGGATTTTTTCTTCGTGTTTCGAGCATCTCGGAATCTTTGTGATCTCGGTGAACCATTTGATAATATCATTGGTTTTTGCATGTTCAAATCTCATCATATCCTCCTTGATTTGAATGATTTATTTTTTATATTCATTAACTTTTTTAAGTTGCGTTAATATAACCAATTCGCTCTTAATAGTCAAGCAAAAAGCTCGTCATTTGGTAAAACCTCAGTCTCGGGTGTATAAACCTGGTTGCTGGCAGAAACCAGGTTTATGTTCTACCTGTAAGTGAGCTTTTACGTCATTTGGTAATACCCCACTTACTGATGGGTGAAAAAGCTTAAACCTCATAGGTTTCTAAAAACCTCTGAGGTTTTACATGAAATATTTTAATTTTCAATCCATGTAACCTTAAAAATATCTTGCATCTTTTCAAGCGAATTACTATATTGTACGGTTTTATCAAACAAATTGTCTTTGACAATATTAATAAAATTTGTAACTATTCACCGCAGAGAACGCAAAAATCGCAGAGAGAACCATGATCAAGCATTTCAGGGAGAAGAGAAAAAGCAGAATACTCTGCGACCTCAGCGTTCCTGCCTTCGGGATGATTCTCGGCGGCTAAACACGTAACTGAATAGTCACTAATATTTTTGAGTTTTCAACCATAAGGAGTAATTGAAATGCCTGTAATGAACAAGATGCGGGAAAACACCCACATCATTTTATTTGTCTTGTTGGTGTTATTCTTGCTAAGTATGACAATTGGAGGATTAGT
>JALOPY010000696.1 GCA_025453735.1 bacterium
ATCAAGCTCCTTCACCGAATAAGCCATTTTTGCGAAGGGCTTGCCGGTTCGTTTGTCCTTTGCTTTTGCGACCTGCTTCTCCATTTCGTCCAGCATGTCGTTGGTGACTTTGAAATACGGTCTGCCAAATATTTTCCGCCACCGACAGGGCATGATAAATCGCATCACATTCACAAATTTGCATTCTTGATAGATTTGCCTTTCTGGCGCATAGACTGTCGACCAGAGCACATCGACGCCACCATCCTTTAATTTCGGAAAATCAGTCCTCACGCTGAGCGGGTTGAAAAATCGAGTGGCTTTGAATCGTTTGCCAAGCCCACGATTGAAAATCGACACTTTTAAGGATGGGTGAGCATGCATATCCACAATGGTTGCTTTTTTGTGAATTCTTTTCCATTCAGGAATTGTTTGACCACAATGGTTGCTTTTTTGTGAATTCTTTTCCATTCAGGAATTGTTTGATCAGACATAAGTTTTATCCTTCTGGCAAGTGAATTTAAATCAGGACAATTGAATTTATGCTAATAGGATAGACAAAAAATTAAATGATCATTCCCGTATTTCTTATCAAAAATTTTCTTTGAAATTCTCAATCAAATCATTATATTGCCAGGCAAGCTCGCGAGAAAAAGTCAGAAATAAATTCAGGGAGAAAATGGATATTCAAAATTCAGAATTAGAAAATTATCTTCGTCAATTGCTGACATCAGATTATCCCAATTTTATAAATGCAAATCCTGAGCCTCTGGCAATTCGAGTGAATACTTTAAAAACGACGGTCCCAGCATTCGAAGAAAAATTGCTGCAATGGCAGGTTGATTTTCAACCCCATCCAATCAATCCGACTGGATTCATTCTTAAAGATGATAAGCTGCCATTGAGTCACACGCTTGCTTTCTTTTTGGGTGAGTTTTTTTACCAAGGGATTGCATCCCAATTGCCTGTTCTGGCGTTGGATCCCCAGCCTGGTGAAACCATTCTCGACATGTCAGCCGCTCCAGGATCCAAAGCAACCCAGATCGCAGCGCTGATGAACAACTCCGGTCGATTGGTGCTTAATGATCCTTCCCCGGGACGAAATACGATTCTGACAAGACATTCGCATCGCGCTGGAATTCAACATGATGTCGTCCTGCAAGCGCCGGGGCAACAGATCGGGCAATTATTCCCCGAATTTTTCGACCGGGTGCTGGTCGATGCGCCTTGCACCGGGCTGGGCACTTTTGCTGCCAAACCTGGCGAGATTGTCCAGTGGTGGTCGCTTCAGCGATTGAAAAAGTTATCCGAAATTCAGTACTATCTGTTAATCTCAGCGATCAAAGCCGCAAAAGTGGGAGGGACAATTGTTTATTCGACATGCTCCATTGCTCCCGAAGAGAATGAAATTGTAATTGATAAAATCCTCAAAGATTATCCCGTAGAAATCGAGAAGCTGCCCGATTGGACCGGATTTCAGTTTCAGAGCGGGATGGAAAAATATCTGGCTCACACATTTCATCCAGATCTTCAAAAAGCGATCCGCGTGTCGCCGATGGAACAGCCAATCGAAGGCTTTTTCATTGTTCGGTTCAAGAAAGTCGCGGCAACAAAATCTGGCAAGCTGGAAAAGCAAATGACTTATCAGGCGACCAGGCGTATTAATGATAATGAAATCGCTCCGGTCATCGCTCGGCTCGAACAACGTTGGGGAATAAATGCGGAATTTTTATCTCATTATCGATTTATTGTCGGCGCAAAAAGAATCTGGCTGGTTCATCCCCAATGGGAAGAAGTTCCTGACAAATTTTTTATTAAAGCCGGGCTTATGTTAGCTGAAAAAAAGCTTGGTGATTGGAAGCTGACAAATAGCAGCATTCAGATGTTCACATCTCACATCACTAAAGGATTGTTGCCCATCGAGGCACAAAATCTTAAAAATTTATTCAGGTCGGGCGAGCTTGCTTTCCCGGGTTATCCCGATGACTATTATGTTCTGAATTTCAACGGCGAAAACATCGGCAGTGTATCCCTGTTTAATGGGATATTAAAAATAGATCTTCCGCATCAATTTGAGTTGGTTTTATGATTCCAATGGATTGTTGGAGAACTGGAGTATTGGAGTAATCAACACCAACACTCCATTACTCCAATACTCCCTCACTCCCTCATCAAATAGAAACCAGAAGGAGCTTCATTCACGTTTGCCCCACCCCTGTCGCAGAACTCGTAACACATTTCCTCCCCAGATTTTCTTGATCAGATCTTCGGAATATTCTTCCGCGATCAGTCGTTGGGTCAGCTTATGTAACTCACCGGAATGTTTCAAGTCATCCGGGGGATCGGTGAAGCCATCGAAATCCGTTCCGATCGCCACATGATCTACTCCCCCGACTTTTATGAAATGATCCAGCGTTCGCGTGATAAAATTTAACCCTCGTTTCGTCTCATGCGGCATCAGCCAGTAATTCATAAAAATAACACACGAGACCCCGCCCGAATTAGCTATTTTTTTGATCTCCCAATCTTTGAGGTTATAGGGACTGGGATTGATCTCAAACGCGCCAACGTGAGATGCAATGATGGGGATGCGATTGTTGACAATTTCATAAATTCGTTTTCG
>JALOPY010000099.1 GCA_025453735.1 bacterium
TTTAGCCCGATTTACGAAGATTATTTTGTTTATCTTGGCAGGCTATCGCCGGAAAAAGGCGTTTTGACTTTATTGAAGGCAATGACTCGGGTGAAAAGATCGAAACTGATCATCATTGGCGATGGACCTCAGCGGACAGAGCTTGAAGCTTTTGCCATAGATCACAACATTAACAATGCCGAATTTGTCGGCTATAAAAACAAGATCGAAGTCAAAGAGCTGATGAGCCATGCGTCTTTTTCAGTGATCCCCTCGGAATGGTATGAAAATTCACCGTTAGTGATTTATGAAGCGTTTTCCATGGGCAAGCCGGTGATTGGGGCGACAATTGGCGGCGTTACCGAATTCATTCAGCCTAATAAAGACGGATTGCATTTCACGCCTGGCAGCGATTCACAATTGGCAGGCTGTATTAATACGCTATTGGATAATCGGGATAAAATTATCGAAATGGGCAAAAATGCCAGGGCAAAGGCGGAGAAAAGTTTTTCGCCAGCGGAGCATTATCGCTGGATTTTTCATGTTTATGAATCTCTAATTCATAAATATAAAAATTCTGCTAACGAACCTGATTGCAAGTAATTACCTTGTATTTGTAGCAACACCACGGGGGATACTTTGGGACTAATTTTTAAGATTAGCACTTGATTATTTAATGAAATGAACCATGCGATCTGATTTAATATTTTTTGTTCTCGTTGCGATTGTCATTGGTGTTGGCTTAGGAGTCTCAAAACGCCCCCGACAATTTCTGCTGGCATTCGCATTGATCTCGATCCCCTGGCAGGGCGGGGTATGGATTTCAGTTTTGATGGTCGATCTGAGACTGGTTTATATCTTGTTGATCGTCATCATAATTCACATCCAGGTTGTGGGTCCCAAACTGAAAAAAAGCGAGCGGTTTTATGGGCCGATTGGCTATCCTGCGATTGCCATAATCGTTTGGGCGCTCCTCTCGACTTTTATTCAAGCCTATAATATCAATTATGGCTTGAAAGGCGTGTTCTTTTTCACCATGAACCTGGCAATTTTTTACTGTGTGATCAACACTGTAAAAACGCCAGAGGATGTCGAATATATTCTGAAATGGTACCTGGTAGGGCTGCTGTTTCAAAGTACTGTCGCCGCATTGCAGTTTACCGACATCATTTTCAAAGTCCCCGTTCTCGGAGAAGAACGCGCCGGGGAGATGTACTGGCGGAAAGGCGGAACTTTCATACATCCGAACCAGTGCGGAATGTACCACATGATCATGATGCCCATTGCTTTGCGCATGGCAATGGGGGCAGTCATGCAAAAGAATTGGAAGAAAACTGGATTCTATGGCTTCATCTTTGCAATGGGAATGCTGGGAATATTTTCAACTTTCAATCGAGGCTCATGGCTGGGACTGTCGTTCGGTATCATTGTTATGTTCGGTTATAATCTTTTTAAAATTAAAAGCAGAAAATTAAAACGGGTTCTTTTTGGAATGGCAGTCGCTGGCGCCGTTGTCATGGCTGTTTTTTTTGCTAAATATGGCGACACATTAACCGAACGATTATTCAAAAGCGATGTCGAAGGCATTAAGGAGGGGCGCTATGAGCTACAGGATGCCTCGTATGAAATTATTAAAGCCAATCTTATTTTTGGCGTGGCGCCGTGGAACTACCAGTTTCACATGACGACCGTGATTTTTGTACATAATTTATACCTGCTGATTACAGCAGAAAATGGGATTATCGGATTAGCGTTTTTTTTATGGTTCTTAATCATGTACCTCCGTGAGACCTTGAGAGGCATGAAATCAAAATTTCTGTTTATTTCAAACATTAGCAGCGGATTATTTGCATCGTTAGTGGGACTAATGCTCGCTTCGTATCCTGGTCCTGATTATTTCACCGAACATGCAGTTGGGATCAATGTGTGGGCATTAGCAGGAATTGCGGTTGTTTTGACTCGGCTGGACCGACAATTAAAATTTATGATGAAAAAAAAGAAAATGGAAGCACTAAAGGTACAATCTCAACCAGACAAAGAAATCATTGTATTAAAAAATAACAACATGAACATACAGAATTTGTGAGGGTTTTTCGATGGCAGTATTATCATTTAGTAATGAGCATGAAGCAGGCGCTTCAATTGTAGTAAATGGGAAAATTATTTCAGCCATTAACGAGGAAAGATTAACTCGCGTAAAAAATCAAGATGGCTTCCCCCAAAAATCTATTGATGAAGTTTTAAGACTGGCAAATATGAAGCCGGAAGATATTACGGATGTCATCATTCCGGAAATTAGCAAAGTGAAAGATCTTTTTTCCAATGTTTTCAGGCATTACCCCAGAGGTCTGTTCACCAAAGGAAAAGGCAAATTGCCGGGATTTACTGACATCCTGAGACATTTTTTAATGGCGAATTTTATTTTATTTAAAGGTTATGCGAATTCTTTGGTGACTCATCGCCGGGATGAAAAGCGACTTAAAAAGATGTTCCCCAAAGCGAAATTTCATCGAGTGGAACATCACATCACCCATGCCGCATCAGCGTTTTTTACCAGTGGCTATGATAAATCGCTAATCATTTCGGCCGACTATTGGGGCGATTTTGTGACCACCATGCTTTCGATTGGAGAAGGTAAAAAAATTACTCCGGTAGCAAAAAGCTATTACCCGGCTTCGTTAGGGCACTATTATGCCAGCGTCACCAAATGGCTGGGATTCCGAGCCAATCGACACGAAGGCAAAATTTTAGGATTAGCTGCGTATGGCGAGCCCAATTCACCAGCGTATGAACTTATGAAAGATATTCTCGAATGCGATGGACTGACCATCAAAGCGCCTTTCATGATTGGCAAGCTCTGGCATCATAAAGCCAAAATTTTGAAAAAAAATTGTATGATGCAGAAGATGGTTGAGCAATATTCGCGGGAAGATATTTCCGCCGTATTTCAACGTCGCTTTGAGGAAGTGATTACAGAGTTGGTGAGCAATGCTGTGAAACAATTTAAAATCGAGAATATTGTTTTAGCCGGCGGAAGTTTTTCCAATGTAAAATTGAATCAGCGAATCTTTGAAGTTGATGGAATTGAACGGATTTATGTTTTCCCGAATATGACTGATGGCGGCATTGCCTCTGGTGCAGCGTTATATTATGACATCAATAAAAATGGAAGCTATGGAACCACGTTAGAACATGTTTACTTCGGTCCCGGCTATAGCGATGCAGAGATCGAAACTGAATTGAAAAAACATAATGTCAATTACGAAAAATATAATAACATCGAAAGGAAAATAGCAGAACTGTTGGCTGAAGAGCATGTCATTGCCCGATTCAACGGCAAAATGGAATACGGACCCAGGGCATTGGGGAATCGCTCGATTCTTTACCAGGCTACCGATTCGACAGTGAATGACTGGCTGAATAAAAAATTGCAGCGAACCGAATTCATGCCGTTTGCTCCGGTAACGCTCAAAGAACATGCGGAAGAATGTTATATCAACCTAAAGGGAGCTGAATATCCGGCTCGATTTATGACGATTACATTCGATTGCACCGATTACATGAAAAAGGTCTCGCCAGCAACTGTCCACGTGGATGGCACCGCACGCCCTCAATTAATTGAAGAAAAAGAAAATGAAAGCTATTACAACATTTTGAAAGAGTACCATAAAATTACGGGTATCCCAACCTTGATCAACACCAGCTTTAATATGCATGAGGAACCAATCGTCTGCACACCCAATGACGCAATTCGATCATTTCTCCAGGGACATCTGGAGTATCTGGCGATCGGCAACTTTTTGGTCAAACATCAATCAGGTGAGAAACATGTTCCTGGTGAGCGAGTGTTGATCCCTGAATAAATCTATCACCGCAGAGAACGCTGAGGACGCAGAGATTTTTTCCATTGACAATTGTCAATTATCAATTGACAATTATATGCTAGTCATAGCAACATTGCTCAAATCGAATTGTCAATTGTGAATGGTTAATTGAAAATTGTTAATGCAACATAAATTGAATTTCCCTGGACTGACCGCTATGGGGCAAGGCGGAATGTAACTTGGAATGATTATCAAAAAATAAATAACCACCGTATCAATTTCAAAAAAGAATCAACTCAGCGCCCTCAGCGATCTCTGCGGTTTAATAACAATCTTTAACCACGAAGATAATACATGAAAAACGGCAAGATAAATATGCTGCAACTGGTCAATGGCTTTGCCATCGGCGGCGGCGAGATGAAAGTGCTGGAGTTAGTGCAGCGGCTGAACAAAGATCGCTATAATATTACGGTTTGCAGCGTTGGCCAGGGTGGTCCTTTGGAGGCGGAGTTTCGCAAAGCCGTTGATCGGGTTGAAATTTTTTCAAAAAAAATGAGCTTCGATTTTTCACTCGTTCAAAAAGTCGCCCAATTGATGAAACAGCAGCAGATTCAAATTCTCCAGACAACACTATTTTATGCGGATGTGATTGGCGCGTATGCTGCTTATCTGGCGAATGTCCCCGTTGTGATTTCATGGGAGGCGGTGACCGGTCCGTTTGCTTTTCATCATTACTGGTCCTATAAATTGGCGGCAAGGAAGATCGATCGCATCGTGGCCGTTTCTGAAGACATCAGAAACAAAGTCATTCGTGAGCGAAATCTCGCTGAGGATAAAGTGGTCACCATCCATTATGGCGTCGATCTGAAAAAATTTGCCCCGGAAGATCAGGTTCTGAAAAAGACGGATATTGGCGTGTCTGAAGAATATACTGTTTTAGGAACAGTCGCTAGATTTGATCATCCCAAAGGGCACAAGCACTTGATCGCGGCAGCGCCAGAGATTGTAAAGCAATTTCCCAATGTTCGTTTCGTTTTTGTGGGAGATGGTCCTTTGCGCCAGGATGTGGAACAGCAAATTCATCGCTTGGGTCTTGATCAGTATTTTGTACTGCTGGGTTTTCGCAGGGATGTCAAGCAATTGCTTGGAGTTTTTGATCTTTTTATTCTGCCGTCTGAATCAGAGGGATTGCCCAATGCCGTGTTAGAGGCGATGGCATGTTCCAATCCTGTTGTGGCTTCGGCTGTCAATGGAGTTGTTGAAGTTGTGGTGGATGGGAAGACCGGCTGCCTGATCCCGCCAGGTGATCCACAATCAATCAGCGCAGCGGTAATCAAAATGTTGCACTCACCAGAAAATATGAAACAAATGGGAATCAAAGGACGAGAACGAGTGGCGGCAGCATTTTCAGTGGAGCAACAAATTGGAAAATTTGAAGAATTATATGATGCGTTATACGCTAAAAAAATGGTCAGGGAATGGTAATTATGAAAATTTTGTACTTTAATTATATGTATGATTTATGGGGCGTATCGTTAGGATCGACAATCAAAGCAATCGAGCTGATGAAAGCTTTGGGAAATTGTGGTCATGAAGTGAAAGTGATCTGGCGCAGAGAACAGGAAAATTTTAATAATGGCAATCACGTTCCACATCAACAGCCATCACATTTAAAACAAATGCTGGCAAAATTTTTGCATGAGCCGAATCAGATCTTGACAAACGTCAAGTTTCATTTTGAAGAAAAGGAAATTTTAGCACGAGAACAGCCAGACTTGCTGATCTCCCGATTAGAGGCATATACGATCTCATCGATAAGCCTGGCGAACAAAATGAATATACCGGTAATTGTTGAAGCCGACGGTCCTGTTGCGTATGAAAAGATGACTTTTCAGGATCAATTTTGGACCCATCAAAATTTGGTTGATTATTTTGAAGTCGCCGCGCTAAAAAAATCGCTGGCAAGTTTTACGGTCTCAAATCAACTGAAGACATATTTTATGGAAAAAGGTGTGCCTGGCGAAAAAATCCAGGTGATCCCCAACGGCGCAGACCCTGATCGCTTTCGCCCCAATTCTCCTTGTGAGGAAATTAAAGATGAGTATCAGTTGCAAAACAATCTTGTTATCGGATTTGTCGGCTCATTCCATTACTGGCACGGAGTGGAAAATTTATCGAAAATTATCCTCGAAATAATGCGGGAGTTCGATCGTGTGAAATTTTTGATGGTCGGGGATGGCGGTCCATTGAAAATGTCGCTGGAAAAATTTATTTATAAAAATAAACTTGAAGATCGGGTTTATCTGACTGGCTTGAAAACTCACCAGGAGATTCCAAAATATATCGCAGCTATGGATGTCGTTCTTGCGCCTTATCCGAACTTAAAATTTGGCTACTATTCACCGGTGAAATTATACGAATATCTATCCAGTGGCAAAGCCGTTGTTTCCAGTCGCATGGGACAAATCACAGAGGTCATTCGGGACGGGGAGAATGGATTTTTATGCGAGCCTGATGATATTCCAGGGATGTGCCGCGTGATATCGAAGCTCATCGAAAATCCAACGCTGATCCAAAAAATTGGGGCTCAGGCAAGGGAAGATGTCCTGAAAAATTATACCTGGAAAAAACGAGGTGAACAACTCTCCAATCTCTGCGAACAGATTGTTCAACGTTCTTTCCGTGCTCATTAAATACAAAACAATTAAATTAACCACTCATCTGATCTTGCACGACAGGGAAGATGATCTATAATGTTTGATAAGACTTTGAAAGTTTTACTATCTTTCAGTTGTGTTCTCATGTTAAAGCATAGCTTTAACAATCGAAGACGCGCCGTTTTTGGGGAGCATTGATTAATGAAGTAATTTCCCTGCAATGAGAAGTGGAGGAAGCGGAGTTTTATAACCGCCAAATAATATCTCCAAAAATTTCTCCGTGAAACTCTGTTAACTCTGTTGCTCCTTGTGAAATTTTTTTTATGGTATTTTTCATATAAATTTTGAAATTCCGATACAGTAAATTAGAAAGACTATTGTAATACATGGATACCGCAAAACGATTAACAATAAATGCTTTTTTTATCATGGTCGCCAAAGGCTTGCAACCAATAGTTTCTTTCTTAATGATCATGGTCATTGGAAGGAAATTGGGAGTAACTGTCTTCGGAGTTTATTCGACTGCAATTTCCTATATTCTGATTTTTCAGATCATCGCATCATTTGGATTGCGGACGCTGATCACACGCGAAGTCGCCAAACATCGTGACCAGGTGGCATCCTACATTGTCAATAGTTTGTATATTTCGATTCCGCTATCTCTCGTCGCTGGATTGATGATGTGCAGCTTTGTTTTATTTATCATCAAATTGGATGCGGAAACGGCACGATTAACCTGCTTGCTGGCATTTTCTTTGCTGGCAACTTCCATAATAGAATGCTTCGAAGGCGTTCTTGCTGGTTTTGAAAAAATTCAAATGATATCCTATATCTATGTCATCGAAAATTTTTTGAAAGTTGGGATTTGTGTTTTGCTTCTCTATCTTGGCTTTCAAATTTTAACTGTGATCATTGTTCATATTATCACACGATATTTGGCCGTGATATTATATGTTCCTTCAATTTTGAAGTTGACAAAAAAAGCAAGGATCGCACCGGATTGGCGTTTTATAAAACGACTGCTAAGAACAGCTTATATCTTTGCGATAACCATGGTAATCGTTTCAATTTACTGGAATATCGATATCGTATTAATCAATAAGATGCAAGGAAATGCTGATGCGGGCATCTATTCCGGAGCGAAAAGATTTGTCCTGTTTCTTATTACTTTGATTCAGAGTTTTTTTACCGCATTTTTTCCTGTCATCTCAGAGTTGTACGAATCGCGAAAGGAACGATTCCAGGAAGCGTGTAAAAAGTCGCT
>JALOPY010000100.1 GCA_025453735.1 bacterium
AAATTCAGCGATTTGATCACTCGAACATCGATATAATAGCGCCACTTGCCGCGATCGATAATTTGAAACTGCTCGTCCAGCAATGGCAGCGGGCTATTGATTCGGGACAGCAGGTTTACCTCTATTTTTTTTGCATTGGAATAAGAAATATTGCTGCTGAATTTATGCCGCTGATCCCAGGCTAAGGGATAGCTTTTCCAATTGCGAGAGGATTTCGGATTCTGAACAAAGGAATAGTAATTCTGGTCCGGAAAAGACCCTGATCCAATTGCTTTGCAATAGGAGTAGCTCAGCTTGCCAAAGAAATTTCCATCCCCGGGTCGCTTCTCAACGAAGATTTCCAGCCCTTTTATTGAAGCTTTATCCAGATTTTCGAATTGCGAATAATTTGCTTGACCTTGTTCTCCAATGTAGTAATTTTTTGTATTGACCAGGTTGGTAATGTATTTTAAAAAAAAGGTGGTACCAAAAAGGGTCTTTGCGCCAAGCTCCTTTTGATAACTCACCTCAAAAGCTTCGGTTTTCTCCGCTTCAAGCTCAGGATTACCCACTAATGGATAAGGAAAATTAAGATTACAACTTGAATTCAAATAAAAATAGTAGAGTGGCGGTGTTTGGAAAAACCAGCCGTAGTTTAAATGAACTCGGTCATTTTTCGAAAAAAATGGGAACGACAATCCAATCCGTGGGCTTAATTGAAACTGAGACCTGGCTTCCTTTGGATCAAATTGAACAGTGTCGCCGGCTGAAATTATTGAAAACGCTGATGCTTGAAGAAATCTGATATTGGGATTAAAGTAATCGAATCGCAGTCCGATATTGACCAGAAAGCTTTCGTATTCAATTTTGTTCTGTGCGAAAATTGAAAGGGTATATGGCTTCACTTTCAAAATATCGCTGGCTTGAAATTGATTTTGCAGCAAAGAATCCTGCATCTGACCGGAGAGCAGATTGGTCATAAAAATTCGATAAAAATTCAGATGCGCGCCGAATTTTATCAAATCAGAGCCGCCAAACTGACGATAGTAGATTGCTTTCAAAAAATAATTTCTCTCATCGACCACATCATTCCAATCGCGACTCGCTATTACATCACTGGATTGATCGAAATTTTCAGAAAGGGAATTCTCGTCTGGCGAAAATTTGTTATACAGATCTTTTCTAATTTTATCTTGCCCACAACTGAACGTATAAAATGATTGTGGATTCAAGGTATGGATCATCGTAAAATTAAATCGACGACTATCTTTATTATGATTGATGGATTTTTTGCCGATTTCCGATGTCAAATTTGGATCGGCTTGATCATCGCGCACCTGCCAGCTCGAGGTGATATTCTGAAAAACGAACTTTAGCTTCCGCCATAATTGAAAGGAAAGTTTTGTGGTATAATGGTAATTTTGGGCTTTCAGGGCAGTGTATGGCGATTGTGAATTGTTATTCGAAAATTGCATATCATCGAAGTTCAGATTGCCGGAGACATAATAATTCAGATCATAAACAGGCCCACCAAAACCGACCAACAATGGACCGCCAAGGCTCGCCTCCATGCGCTGCAAATTATCATTCTGGACTTTTAATCCCAGGTTATCTGTATAAAACTTGAAAAATCCTTCTGTTTTATCTTTCCCTTCCTTTGTCGTCAGGTTGATGAGTCCCGACATCGCCTGTCCGTATTCGGCATTAAAACCACCCGGATAAATATTGATATCTGAGATGGCGCTCAACGGAACGATCGTGCTTATTTCCCGAAACATTGGATCTTGAATGGGCAAGCCATCCACCATGTAGAGGGCATCGTATTTTCTGCCCCCGCGAATGTGCCCATCGACGGTTGCGGAATGCAGCTTGATTGTTTGATAAAAATGATCGATCGGAAGCTTTCGGGTCAGGTCTAAATAATCCAGGGAATAGCTGCTGGACGGGATATCTTTTTGGATCAGCGGCTTTTCCGCAGTGATGATGATCTCTTCTCCCAATTCCAATGGCTTTATAACCATTTCAAAATTTATCTGGTGGTCATAATCCGCTCGCACGGTCACATTGGTCGCAATTATAATAGCATACCCAAGCATTCGCACACGAATATCATAGATTCCTGGCGGGATATTTTGGATGAAATAGTAGCCGTACTTATCAGCAATTGTCGATAATTTCGTATCAATCAGTGTAACAGTCGCGCCGGGCAACTCCTGTCCGGTTTCTTTGTCAATTATCTTGCCTGAAAGCGTTCCGCTGTTGATGGCGGCAACCCTGCTGGCGCTGATAAATAACGACAATAATAATAAAATTATCTTCAATCTCATGGGCGCGCTCGTTCGTGATGCGATGATGATATTATTCAAAAGCAAATTGCCTTAACTGTTATTTTTTTCAGCAAACTATATGCCATGTTTCGCTCCCGAATTGCAGGTTTTGCATCTTGTTCATAGTAACACTTAAAACCTTTTATTGTTTTATCTATTGTTAAGATATGCAACTATCTTAATTTAAATTTTGCTTTTCTCATGTTTGTAGCTGAAATGAATTGGCTTATCTAATTTTTATGCAATTTTTTTCCGCTACAACTGGTAAATTCTTGCACAGCAAAAAGCACTTGCAAAATTGAAATTTTTATATTAAGTTTATCCCTTTAATCTTTATGAGTTGGATACGAAATGCAAATGAACGATGATCAGGCAATAAATTATCTTTTTGACCTTTCCACTTTTGGCTGGAAATTAGGGCTCGAAAAGATAACAGCGATGTTAAACGAATTGGGCAATCCTCAGGCAAAATATCGCACCATTCACATTGCTGGAACCAATGGCAAAGGCTCCACCAGTGCGACGATCGAATCGATACTTCGCGCGGCCGGTTATAAAACCGGGCTTTATACTTCGCCGCACCTGGTTTATGTTGGCGAAAGAATCCGGTGTGATGGTCAATCTATCAAAAAAGAAGACCTCGTTTCTTATATAAATTACATAAAGCCACTGATCGAAAAATATCGCTGCACTTTTTTCGAAGCGATGACAATAATTGCATTTCTCTATTTTGCAGATCAGCAAGTTGAAATAGCAGTAATTGAAGTTGGATTGGGCGGAAGATTGGACGCGACAAATGTGATCACGCCGCTGATCAGCATCATCACCAATATTGACATCGATCATACCAAGCAATTGGGAGCTACCCGAAATAGCATTGCCTATGAAAAAGCCGGGATTATCAAGCCTGACTCAATTTGTCTTGCAACGTGTCAATCGAAGCAGGTCAATTCCATAATTGCGCGAATCTGCCAGGATCGTAACGCTGAATATTTTTGTGTTGACTCCATGAAAAACATTGAAAACATTCGCCTGGACGAACAATACAGCATTTTCGATTTAACATTTAACGGGACTCTTTATTCCCAACTAAAATTTTCGCTCGCAGGGGAACATCAAATTAACAATGCCGCGCTTGCCATTATAGGAGCGACTATTATCAATGCCAGGTTCTTCCCTATCTCCATTGAGGATATTTATCGAGGTTTAGCAACTGTAAAATGGCATGGCAGATTGCAGCTTATTTCGGATGAACCGAAAATCCTTATCGATGCGGCGCACAATCCAGGAGGTATTTCGGTTCTGACAAAAGCACTGCGAACAATTTTCAGGTATCATCGTTTAATTGTTGTCTTTGGCGTGTGCAAGGATAAAGATTATCGATCGATGCTGAAAAAGCTGGCGCCACTTTCCGATATATTTATCGCGGTCAAAGCAAACGAGGAGCGTGGATTATCTACCTCGACAATTGCAAAATATGCTTCGTTATACATTGATAGCGTTAATAAAAAAGTTTCTGTAACCGCTGGGTTAGAATATGCCATGCAATGTGCTCAACAAAACGATTTAATTTTGTGCACCGGTTCACATTATGTTTTGAACGATATTCTTGTCTATTTTAATCAAGTGCCAAATTAATTTTCCTGCAATAGAAAAAAAACTTGACATTAATAATAAAATTTGATAAATTTGTTTTGCAAACTTACCAGGTAAATAATAGTAAATCACTTATCGATTGACTTCATAATATTCCTGCGGTGGTTTTATCTTTGAAGAAAAACCGAATAATTGAAAAGATGTCCTAAGCAAAAATAGAATTTGTTCTTCGACAGGATTTTTAAATTGCAAATTTGGCATAATACCTGGATCCGAGCTAAATTAGCTATTATTCAGATTGAAACCTTTTGATGGTGAAATAAACATTATTAACTTGCCATTAGACATTATTGTCTCATACCTGGGAATTTTATCTTTATCTTCAAACACGAATGGTTTTAATAATCTTTTACATAACTATGGAGTGACGTATTTATGGCAAGCGTAAAGCTGGAAAACGTTACTAAAATCTTTGATAAGAATGTTATTGCCGCAAAAGATGTAAATATCGACATCAAAGACAAAGAATTTATGGTTTTGGTCGGTCCCTCTGGTTGCGGCAAATCCACGACATTGCGGATGATTGCTGGATTGGAAGAAATAAGCGAGGGAAACATTTATATTGGCGAGCGCCTGGTAAACGATGTCGCGCCAAAAGATCGCGACATTGCGATGGTGTTTCAAAATTATGCTCTATATCCCCACATGACTGTCTATCAAAATATGGCGTTTGGATTGAAGCTCAGGAAATTTCCCAAAAAAGAGATTGAACAACGGGTCTTTGAAGCTGCGGAAATCCTTGAAATAAAAGAGCTGCTAGAACGAAAACCGAAAGCGCTGTCCGGCGGCCAGCGGCAACGAGTCGCTGTGGGAAGGGCCATCGTCCGGAAACCAAAAGTATTCCTGTTTGATGAACCCTTATCGAATCTCGATGCCAAATTGCGGGTGCAAATGAGAACGGAAATTTCCAAACTCCACAATCGCTTAGAAACAACCATGATCTATGTGACGCATGATCAGATGGAAGCGATGACCATGGGAGATCGTATCGTCGTCATGAAGGATGGCTGGGTGCAACAAATCGACACGCCATTGAATTTATACAATAAACCCATTAATAAATTTGTCGCCGGTTTTATTGGAAGTCCTGCGATGAATTTCATGACAGGGACGATTAGCAATGATAATGGACTGATCTTTAATGAAGGCAAAATTCAATTGCCAATACCTGCAAAATTCACGCAGCAGTTAACCCCTTTTATCGGAAAGAAAATATTTTTTGGGATCAGACCTGAAAACATATATAATGCGAACTTTGCGCAGGGCATTCAAACGACAGCGCAAACGAAATGCCTGCTTGAAGTCGTCGAGCCAATGGGGAATGAGCTGTTTCTTTATTTCAATTCAGGAATCCATCAATTTGTAGCACGAGTTGGCACTCATGAGACCCCTGAAGTTGGGCAGACTCCCAATTTAATTTTCAATATGGAAAAAGGACATTTTTTCGATCCGGAAACAGAACAACATCTCGAATAAGTGGATGGAAATACGTTGTGGTATCAACCGAATCTTCATACCGAATTGCCATATATTCTGCGACGAAGAACCTCATCAGAATTATGTCCAGAAAAATCATTTTTTGAAGAAAGATGTAACCAATACCCATGATAGAACATTTCTAATAAGATAATATAAATTACGCTATAAAAATTTAAAGTCATTGCAAAATAATCAGCAAGAAGGGATGACATTATGGACATTGCAGAATTAAAAACGCTAAAGATTTCTGAATTGACCAAAGTTGCCCAGGAGCTCAATATCTCCGGATCAACTGGTCTAAAAAAACAGGAGCTAATTTTCAGAATTTTAGCGGAACAAACCAAGCAAGAAGGATTAATTTTCGCAGAGGGCGTGCTGGAAATTCTTCCTGATGGGTATGGTTTCTTGCGCTCGACAGATTATAATTACTTGCCGGGACCCGATGATATTTATGTTTCTCCATCTCAAATCAAGCGCTTTGGTCTCAGGACTGGCGATACCGTCTCAGGTCAAATTCGTCCTCCAAAAGAGAACGAACGTTTTTTTGCTTTGCTCAAAGTTGAAGCGGTAAATTTTGAGAATCCTGAGGAAGCGAAAACAAAAATCCTGTTCGACAATCTGACACCCCTCTATCCCCAGTCGCGTATTGAGCTGGAATATCTTCCCAACAATTATTCTACCCGGATTATGAACCTCCTGACTCCGATCGGTAAAGGGCAGCGCGGTTTAATCGTCGCACAACCGAAGACCGGAAAAACCATGTTGCTGCAATCCATTGCCAACGCCATCACCACGAATCACCCGGAAATCCGGCTGATCGTGCTTCTCATCGATGAGCGACCAGAAGAAGTGACCGATATGGAACGTTCCGTCAAAGCAGAGGTTATCAGCTCCACGTTTGATGAACCGGCTGAACGACACGTCCAGGTCGCTGAAATGGTCCTGGAAAAAGCAAAACGATTAACAGAATACAAACACGACGTCGTGATCTTGTTGGATAGCATCACCCGGCTAGCGCGTGCCTATAACGCGGTGGTGCCTCATAGTGGCAAAATCCTCTCAGGCGGTGTTGACGCGAATGCGCTTCATAAACCAAAACGCTTCTTCGGCGCAGCACGAAATATTGAAGAAGGCGGCAGTTTAACGATCATTGCAACGGCTTTGATCGACACTGGCAGCCGTATGGATGAAGTGATTTTCGAGGAGTTTAAGGGTACTGGCAACATGGAATTAGTTTTGGATCGATCATTATCAGATCGGCGAATTTTTCCATCGATCGATATCAATAAGTCCGGAACTCGAAAAGAGGAACTGCTGCTATCGACTCCTGAATTGAACCGCGTATGGATATTGCGCAAGCTATTAAGCGACTTTACTGTCACTGAAGCCATTGATTTTTTACTGGATAAAATGCGCGGTACAAAATCCAATAAGAAATTTTTGGAATCGATGCATTCATAAGTAATACCTCCGTCTTTGGTTTATAAACCAGGATGCTTGAAGAAACCTGGTTTATTTCCCACCTGTAACTGAGATATTACATCCATAGCGATTTTTTTCTTGCATTCCATCTAAATTTTTATTATATTTTCGCCTCAAAAATTTAACAGAGGCAATTCGCTTAGAATAATTGAAAATTGTAAATCAGAAAATATTAATTTTATATTATTTGTTGATGGAGGTGGATTAGTTTGAAAGAGAAAATTCATCCAAAATATGAAGTGGGCACAATCACTTGTGCCTGTGGCAATACGTTTCAAGTGCGATCAACCGTTGGCAATATGAATGTGGACATTTGCTCCAATTGTCATCCCTTTTTTACTGGTAAGCAAAAACTTATCGACTCGACCGGTCGTGTCGAGAAATTCATTCGAAAGTATGGCTTGAAAGACAAAGCAAATTCGACCAGCGATAAAAATTCTTAGCTTTGCTGCTTGAAATATAGTAACGGAATATGACTATTGATCGTTTTCGATCCCATATTCCGTTTTTTCTTTATGAGACGATGCCACTTATTCTTGTTATCGTATTACAGGTACAGTCTTTGCTTTTTTGGCAAAAAAATCTTGCAACACAAAGCTGCCAGGAAACCATAAAGGGCATAAAGAGAGATTAAAATGATCATTGTTTTTTTTTTGTCCTCGTGCGCTTTGTACACGCTTTGTGGCTTAGTGTAGAGTGTTTTTTTGCAGCGCTGCTACGCTATTCTTTTATAAGATTTTAGCGCTTTACAAAATGCACTCACCGAA
>JALOPY010000697.1 GCA_025453735.1 bacterium
TGTCGGCAATATCCCAGTTTCGATTTTTTTCAACTTCATCGGTTCGATCGATGTATTGAAACTGATTTTGGACCTTGCGAAATTTTCCTGCAAAATCGACACTGCCAAAATTATTCCCCAGGATTTTGATTAACTGTTTATTGAGTCCTAATCGTGTCGTCATTGCCAGCCCGGCATTATCCGCATCATCCCGGGAGGAAAGCAGATTTTCGTCCATTCGGCTCAGCGCGATTTCAGTGCGTGCCTGAAAATTTTTCCAGGGTTGATAAATCACTTCCATATCGACCAGGTCATGGCTTTCCGGCGGAGTCAAATAGATGATCGGATCGTAGCTGCCGTTTCCTGCGCCAACAAACTGATAGTTGGCGTATCCAGCCGGTTTATAAGTTCCGTTTCCTGCCCCAACAAAAGTGAACGCAATATTATAATCTCCTTCATTGGGACCAATATAGCGATAGAAAATCAATCCGGCCGAATCAACCTCCCTTTTCCCGGTCCCAGGTAATTCACTCCGGAAACAAACGCTGAATCGGAATCATCGCCAGCTAGTTGCAAGCGCGATCGTGTCTCGTCATTCAAGCTGAAATCCAATGGATTATCTTTGTCGTCTGACTCCCGAAGCATTCGCAGACCAAGTTTTAGCTTTTCATTTTTTGTTCGCGAAGTTACATCAACGCCAAACAATCCTCGCTGGAACGTCTGGTCGGAATATTGAAAATCAACAGTGATTCGGGAATCCGCGGTGATGAGTCGATGCCGGGTGAAAGTAATTTGACCGTTGCTATATTCGATAATGTAATCGTTATTTTCGCCGCGTGTCATCACCTGTCCATCGATCCAGACTTTTTCGGTGCCGGCTAACACGATAATATCGATCTGCCCGCGATCCCCCTTCAATTGATACGGTCCCTGGTTTCCTTCCTGACCCAGGAACTGGTTGGTGATAAACTTGCCTCGCGAGACCGCACCAGATAAAGTGACTTTTGTTTTTCCAAGCTCGACCGTTCCCATGACGCCCTGCAATTTGCGATTGTAGGGACTGAATTCCGTGCCTTCAAAAGCAAGATAATAATCGCCCAGCGTCGCCTGGAATTGCTCCCCTGTCACCTGAACGAAAACCTTGTCGATCTCCTGCAGCGTCTGGGTGTTTCCCTCAGGCTGGATCGGTGTGTTTTGATCGGTTAATGCGGCAACGACTTCAATTTTATCCGCGATTTTACCTGATATTTCCATGCGCAACCCGGATTCCAGTTTCAAACCCTGGTTCGTTCCAACGGAAATTCCCCGGACAATGCTGCCATTTTGTTTTAATGTCGAAGCAGTTTCGGTTGCAGTCGATCGCGAGGCAATCGAAGGGGGGAAGCTTGTTTTCGCTGAATCTGCCGGCTGGTAAATCAACAAATTTCGATTGAAAAATCGTTGTGGAATCAGCAATGGAAGAATTTGATAACGAACGGCCAAGAATTGATTGGGAGAAAATGATCTGGAAAAAGCAATTTTTCCTTTTGTATAATCAATAAAATAATCAACATTGTTGTTGAGCCGGATGCTATCGAGAAAAACGCTCTCAGAATTTTTAATCACAAAACTATCTGGCAGATCATACGCCGTTTTTGTAGAATCGATTTGAATCGTCACAGCTTTTTCAAAAAGATTGTATCGAATCGCGTCCTGGGAAAAAACGCGGGATGCCATCAAAAAAATATAAATCAATATCAGCCAGATGTTTTTCATATTTTAAATTCCCAGCGCAGCGAAGCTGCAAAAAAAACAACCAACACCAAGCCACAACGTGCACATCCGCCATGGCGGACACACGAAGATAAAAAATACGGATCATTATAATCTTGCTTTGTGTCCTTTGCGGTTTCTTGGCGGCTTTGTGTTTGAAAATTTATTCGCTCAAAAAAAAACGACGATACAACCAGGCTGTCGCTTGACAGAGTTATGTTTTATTCTGTATCATTTGGTCTGCAACAGATTGCTCGCATCGAGAACAAAAACACAATCATTATCGAGAATATAAATCCGATTCTGAAAATTCACGACAGCGACAGGATTTTTAAATTTTCCATGCTGTTCAGATATTTGTTCCAGCGTGAAATTTAAATCCCCATTGGGATTGAAAACAGCAATTCGTTTATTGCCCTGGTCTGCAACAAACAATAATTTCTGGGGACTATAAAAAATCCCCTGGGGCTCTTTTAAAAAATCAGAGCCAATTTCCATCAGGTAGTTTCCGAAATAATCAAACACGATTATTTTATTCAGCTTGCTGTCCGAGACATAAATTCGATCATCGGGACTGATGGCAATCTGGACCGGCTGCACTAATCGCCCTTTGCCTTCCGCGTAATTGCCGAATGTCATTTCAGGCTCGCCAAACGAGTTTAGTTTTAGCAGGTGAACATTTTCAAAATCGATCAGAAATAATTCACCATGGATTGACGTTGCTGCGCTGCGAGGATAGCCAAATTTATACATTTCATCCCAGCCAGGAACAGAATATAAAGAAGAAATATAGTTCAAGTCTTTATCATATCGTTCAATGCGATGGTTATTGTAATCCGCGACAAATACATCCAGGGCAGAGCCT
>JALOPY010000698.1 GCA_025453735.1 bacterium
CTGGATCGCTGGAACCGAAGCTGGTTAAAGGGAATCGCCAGTTCAACGGTATAACCCGAATCCGTCAACTGGCTTTCGGATTCATAAATCGCATCCCAGCTAATACTACTCTCTTCCAGGCTCGTCACCTTAATATCATCGGCTTGAACACCCAGCGGATTGCTTCGGACCGCAAACGCCCGTCGCTCATCATTGAACGTATCCAGAAACAGGGCGATAAAATCGTCATCATAAATTTGATCCCGCTCTGTAAAATTGGCTCGTATTTTTTCGGGATCAGGATCAAAGGCACGAAAGGCAACATAGAGATAGGACTTTGTGTAAACCAATAACGCTTCAGTTCGCACAGGCGCTGTGATGTTTTCGCCAGGCCAGGTTTCATAAGGCAATTCGATCACCAGCGCCTCCTGCCAGGCAGATTCTTCCAGCTTCCCATCAATATGAATCTCAGATGCGATTCGAGGGATGATGTAAGGGTTTTCAGTTGATCCTTTGCCATCGTTGGCTGATGCTTCATTGGGCACTGCCAATGCAAAAGAGGCACAAAAAAGCAATGAGAGCCATGTCGTTCGTAAGATGACAGATTTCATTTGTTGATCCTTTCGTTGGATGATTCGGTGAAAATTATTCTTGTAGGACAGGATGCCATCCTGTCCTACAGTCGTGGGGCAGAAAACACCATTCGCCAGACTGCCAGCCAGTTGCCATTTTCATGGGTAAATACAAAAAAATCCTGGCCGTTTTCCTGGAACAATTTTCCGTCCATCTCCCAGGCGATTTCAAAATGATAAAATGCAGTGGCGGTATTGCCCCAGACATTAATATCTGGATCAGACTCCTGATAATTTTTGATAATAGCGTGACTGACAAAATCCGAATAACTTTTAATACAGGTCGCTTTGCCTGCGCCCAGAATTTTAAAATCAGGCGAGACGATCATCATGTTTTCGTGAAAGGACTGGCTCAATTTTTCAGGATGCCCTTCCAGCCAGGATTGATTTATCTTTTTGATGGTCTGCTTAACCTGGTCTTTATGTTTTGATTCAAGAGTGGGATTCATCATTTTTCTCCTTAAAATACAAGATGGGAACAAAAAAGATGGAGTCCATCCGCCTCAATTTGGCGGATGGACTCCATCTTATTCAATCAACCCATCCAGCCAGTGAATGATATTCAACAGCAATTGCTGATTCTGCGGCACTTCGGGCGAGCACATACCCACTGATCTGCCGTTCGCTCGCTGGCAGGTAAACATAGCCGCTTCACCAGACACGACGATTCTGCCCTTGCCGTAGTTCAGATAGGCGATTTGACAAAAACCTTCGATTGGAATCCGAGGCGTTTGATCGGTGAAATTCCAGGCTTCCTGTGGCATGAGCATTTTAAAATTGGAATTGAATACGAGAATTGGCTCTGCATTTTTTGGAATTTCAAATCCCGAACCCGTGAATGTTCCAACTGAATCGATTTGCTTGGATTTATTTCTGCCATTGGTAATGGCGTTCGATTTCAACGTTCCTTTCGTTCGATAGAACATATCCACGCCGCCTCGTTTGGTGGTATCCAGGGCAAAGCCGTTGTAAAATTTAAATCCAAAAGATGCGGCCAGATCAGCCGCAGCGCCAGCCATCGGCATGTGATCGGCAATGAGCAACAGCGAACCGCCATTTTTAATCCATGCATTCACGGCTTTGATTTCTTCTTCCGAAAAGGCAGAAGGCGTTGGCAAAGACCAATCTTCAACATTTCGCTCATGCTGCGCATTGGAAATGACCAGAATTTTGCCACTCTGCAATCCTGCTTGAGTGAAATTTTCTTGAAATGGTTTTAGTTGATAGCCATCTTTTTGCAGCAATTTGGCGAATGCCTGATAGCGACCACTCATCGTGTGAAAATTATGATGCGCCTCATCGATAAAAATGACAGGACCCTGGTTTGTTTTATATAAAAATGACAGGACCCTGGTTTGTTTTATAAGCAGGATTTTCGATTATTGGATTGAATGTAGTGTCGGCAACTTGCTGAGCGATGGAATTTTGGATAAAGAAAAAAATCATCAAAAGACCGACTGTTAAAAATTGGCGTAAATTTTTCATTGGACTAATCCTTGTTAGATGTTATTTTTAATGTTGATTTTAATGTGATGATTCACTTGACATCTCCTATTTTTCCAATCCGCCCAGGCTGAAAACAACCCAACGGATTGGCTATTTAGGTTTTTCAGCCGCATGGAACAATGGAATCGGTCTGTTTAAAAATCTTTTCAATGAAAAACCAGAACGAAATGAGTAAATTTTGATTTTGCTCACGAATAATCTGTCCACTATGCATAAACTCAGAATGTGATATTCAATTCACCAATGACTTAACCTGGTCATGCCAGTTGGAACAAAGTGGAAATCCCTCTTTTGGAAAACCAAAAAGAGCTCGATTTCAGTGAATGTTTCATCTGTTTTGGAATTGAAATTTTAGTTATTGAAATTTATTTGTGATTTGTGATTTGGCATTTGGAATTTACTCACGTATAATCGTTCCTCCATGAATCACCATACGAACATCCAATAACGCATCGATATCTTCCAGCGGATTGCCATTGACGACCAGAATGTCGGCTTTTCTGCCGACTTCCAGCGTGCCCAGTTCAGCTTCAAGATTGCAGACATGAGCGGCATTTTTTGTGGCAGCCACTATCACCTGCATCGGCGTCATCCCTGCGCCGATCATCCATTTGATTTCCCGAATGGGCATGCCCAGGTCGAAGGGACAGGTGTAGCCCGCATAATCCGTACCCAGCGCTACTTTGCCGCCAGCTTTGAAAAATTTGCGTAAATTGTTGGTCGCCGTCGTGCCATACGCTCCTGTGCCGTACCACAGCTCCAAAGTTGGCACCCAATAAACATCGTCCGCAATCATGCGCTGGATCAGATTGTCGGGCAGATTATCGACGACCATGTGGGCGATGTCATCCACGCCAGCATCCAGCGCCTTGCTCAAATCCTGGGAAACCGAAACATGGACTGAAACGACAGTACCTCGTTGGTGGGCAACTTCGACGATAGCCGCCGCTTGTTCAGGCGAAAGCATGGCGATAGTACGACCAAAGATGACGCCGCTTTCCAGGGCAATTTTAATCAAGTCTGCGCCATCGTCCAGTAGTTGATTGATCTCTTGGCGGCCATCTTCTGTTGAGGTAAAGTCATGGCAAAGAAGCGGAAGACTACCAAACAAAGCAATATCCCACCCATAACTTTTGAGCAAGGCCCGCTTGACCTCGCCGCCACATTGCACGGCATCGCGGGCGCGCTGCGTAAACTTGCCGACTTGCTGACGGCAATTGCGCGCCAGCTCTAAGCCTCAGCGATTACGCCTTCCAGAACAGCCACCGCAATTGATTCGCGATGCAACTCCTTAGCCCGCCGGTAGATACTGAGCGCGTATTGCTCATCATGCGTCAATTCATCCGGTCTAGTGGGAATGCCGAGGAACCAGGCTACCGACCGCCCTAACACTCGCTCTAGCTCAAACAATTGTTGCACGGTGAAGGTCTGACGCGCGCGCTCGTAATGTCCAAACCCGGCTTCGCTCAACCCGATCTTGTCCCCGACTTCTCCCTGACTCAGATTCCGCGCCTCCCGCGCTTCCTTGACGCGTCGAGCAATAGCTTTGCTGTCATACATACCAGCCTCCTCACCGCGGGCTACAAATTGTAGTCAAACATATACCATGCGAATTTATAAATTGATATAGAAAACCACTTGACAAACACTACAATTCGTAGTAGAATCACTTACAGTTAGTAGGGCTTCGCAGCCCTCTCTTTTTCCGGGTCAACACTACAATTTGTAGGGCAATACACTACCAGGAGGTAGCATGACCTTCTCAGCACGACTAAAGAACCTGCGCACTATGCGCGGGATCAAGCAAGAGGAGCTGGCGCGCGCGACCGGCATACCTACCAACTATCTGTCTGGCATGGAAACCGGCCGCTGTATGGGAACTTCGAACGGCTGCGCAGCCTGATCCCGCACATGGTGCGTACAGGGGTGAATGCCATCGAACTGATGCCGATCCAGGCCTTCCCCGGCGACTCCAG
>JALOPY010000101.1 GCA_025453735.1 bacterium
AAACTATAGGTTCCTCCCAAATGAATCGCCAATGCGATTAACACAACCATTGCATATTTTATCAACGTGATCAAAATCGAATAACCGAATCGTCCTGTCACCGCAGCCATGAGGGCAAAAACACCGTAAGGCGCCACTTTCATGATGAGATGAACCAATTGAATGATGGCTTCATTCAATCCATCCAGAAAGCTGATTACAGGCTGGGAACGAGCCGATGGCAGATAGGTCAGGGCGATGCCCAGAGCCAGAGCGAAGAAGATCAATCCCAACATATCGCCATCCGCCATGGCCCGAATTGGATTGGTCGGGATGATCTGGAGCAGCACGTCGATCACCCTGGGTTTATTCTCCATGGCTTTTGCCAACTGATCTTTGGAGCTCTCCTGGTAATCCTGCAACAATTTTGCCTTAACAGTCTCGTCCAGTCCTGAACCAGGCTGAATAGCATTTGCCAACAATAAGCCGATCGTGACCGCCAGAGCCGTAGTGAGGATATAATATGCAATCGTCTTCACCCCAATTCGTCCCAGTTTTTTGATGCTGCCAAGACTGGCCGTGCCGACCGCCAGCGAGGCAAACACTAACGGCACGACGACCATCGTGATCAGTCGAATAAAAGCTTTTCCCACTGGCTCGATCCAGACGGATTTGGGACCAAAGATCAAACCAAAGATAATTCCAGCGAAAAGTCCGATAGATATTTTGGTGTAAATTTTCATAACGCTTTCTTGAAATTAAAAGGGTGCATTCGCTCAATTAGTTTTAGCCTTCATGATCAAGAAATTGATGCACTGATTCCATCCTGATCAAAGCGGGATGGAATCAGTGCGAAAATTCAATTGTTAATCAGGATAGCATTTCAGGATCTCAAATCTTCTGGAAAATAGCGGCAGAACAAAATATCAGTAAAGAAAACAGCATCAGATTGGTGCGTACAAATATCGCGTTTATTCAGTTCTGCTTCGACCGTTTGCCAGGTGTCCTGCCAATTATTGATCGCTTCAAGTTGTTGAATGAAGTCATCATAAGCTTTCTCATCGTTTCTAAATATCTTTTTTACTATTTGCTTTTTCTGATTTGGTGCAATCAGAGATTGCAACGATGCTAAATTTTTCTGACTTTTATCAATGAGATTCTTAACTTTTATTGTTTTATTATAAAAAGAGCCAGTATGACGATGAAGAATTTCGACCATAGTTGTCCTCCTAAGATGAATCATGCTTCATCAAAATTGAATAGTTAATGAAAGAATCAATCATCCATTAGACTCATTAGGATTTGCCATGCAACATGGTTCAAGAATGTCATTGCGAGCGAAGCGAAGTCGCACCTTCGGCTTCGTCGCCCTCCAGAGGCGGACTTTCAGCTTCGCACCTCGCAATGACTAAACAGTGTTACATTTCAATCCATAATGAGGTTAACTTATTTTTGGAAGACTGATTATCCAGGATTTTTTTATAGAAATAAAAAGATATTCCTCAAAGCCAGAAATTCAAAAAAAAATCTATCGGGAGCGCCCAATAGTTTTTACCTTTGATTTGCTGTTAAGAATATCAGGCGTCTTATTATCGACAGGTCTTGGGATTTTTTTGTAATCCTTCTTGGAAAAGAGAACCATAAAAAATGCATAGAACATCAGTCCCATAAAAAGAATACCCACGCCGATCAAGAGAATATTGGTGAACATAGTAATCTCTCCAAAATATCAAAAGTGAATAGTCAGGGACGTGAATTAAATAACTTTCCCATTTACGAATGAGCTTTGTTCATAGAAAGTCAAGATTGCTTAATCAAATGAGTAACGTAATTAATTCACAGTCCTTAATTTGTAGTTAATATAAAAATAGATATTTTTAGAAGAAGTTATGTTCAGCCTTCTTCGGTGTGCTCGCTCAGCGGGAATTTGTAGCAAATGTAAGGTAGGTTAAAAATGAGTTCGTTCTGCAGGATATATTTTTTTTTAGTCAGGTATTCAAAATGATTTAAACATGATTTCGTGTGAAGCTTGCCAAGAGTCAATAGTTTCTGGGGACGGGAATCAACGTCTTTTTGAGAATGATTTACACTGGCAAAACATTCATTGGATTGATCAAAAGCGGCAAAAGAATAATCTTTGACAGGATTTTTTGAAGCCAAATTGAATTCAAAAATAATTCTTTTTGGATAAAGGCTAATAAATAAATTAGCCATTAAGCAAAAGGTTAAAATGATTTTTAATGATTGTTTCATAGTAATAGCTTTTGATCAGTTTGAAAACAAGTCATTAAACAGCAAGAAAAATTAAATAGTTCCATGAATTGGTACCTGTTTTTATTGCAGCCAACTTTCAGGATTCGATGATTGATTGCATGCATCTCGCTGCAAACGTTCTAAAAATTGAACCTATAGTTCTGAGTAGCTGATATTTATTTATCACACCACGCGGATCGAATCCCTGAGAATAATCCGCGTGGAATGAATCGCATCATTTATTTTCGCATTGCTTTTGCCACAGTTTTACCGATATCTGCCGGGCTTTCACAAACATGAACGCCTGCAGACCGCAGCGCTTCCATCTTCTCTGCCGCAGTTCCTTTGCCGCCGGCAATGATCGCTCCCGCGTGTCCCATGCGTCGTCCCGGAGGCGCAGTTCTGCCAGCAATAAAACTGACTACTGGTTTGGACATGTTTTCTTTCACAAATTTCGCTGCCTCTTCTTCCGCAGTGCCACCAATCTCGCCGATCATGACCACGGCTTTGGTTTCGGGATCCTGCTCAAACAATCTTAGCGCATCTACAAAATTGGTCCCGATCACGGGATCGCCGCCGATGCCGAGACAGGTTGTTTGTCCGATTCCCAGAATGGTCAATTGATGAACGGCTTCATACGTCAAAGTTCCACTGCGCGAGACAAGTCCCACTGAACCTTCTTTGTGAATAAATCCGGGCATGATCCCGACTTTGGCTTTGCCCGGTGAGATAACACCAGGGCAGTTGGGTCCCACCACTCTGGTGGGGCGATTTTTCAAGAATTCAAATACTTTTACCATATCCAGCGTGGGAATGCCTTCGGCAATACATACCACGACTCCAACACCGGCGCTGGCAGATTCAATGACTGCATCTGCCGCAAACGCCGGGGGAACAAAAATAACTGCCGCATTGGCACCTTCTTTTAAAACAGCTTCAGCGACGGTATTGTAGACAGAAATTTTATCATCAAATTTCTGGCCGCCTTTGCCCGGGGTGACGCCAGCAACGACTTTCGTTCCATACTCGATCATCTGGCGGGTGTGAAAAGTGCCCTCGCCGCCGGTGATCCCCTGGACGACCAGACGGGTATTTTTATCGACTAAGATACTCAATTTCTATCCTCCAATTTATATTATAGAACGCGGATGACGCGGATTTAGCGGATTAACACGGATTTTATTTTTTCTTTACCTGCAAAATCAGTGTCATCTTTGTAATCCGTGTTCCATGAATTCAATTTTCTTAGAAATTAATTTGCTAATGCTTCGACCACACGCTGCGCCGCTTCTTGAAACGAATTGGCAACGAGAAATTTCAAGCCGGATTTATTCAAAATCTGAGCGGCTTCTTCAGCATTGGTGCCAGCCAGGCGAACGATCATCGGAACATTTACGCTGATTTTTTTCGCGGCTTCCACCACGCCGGTTGCCACTCGATCGCAACGGACGATGCCGCCAAAAATATTGATCAGCACAGCTTTGACATTGGGATCGCCGAGAATGATCTTAAATCCATTTTCGACAGTCTCAGCGCTGGCGCCGCCGCCAACATCGAGGAAGTTGGCAGGATTCCCGCCAGCCAATTTGATCAAATCCATGGTTGCCATTGCCAGTCCTGCGCCATTCACCATGCAGCCGACATTGCCATCCAGCTTGATGTAATTCAAATCATATTTTGATGCTTCAACTTCCAGTGGCGCTTCTTCATCGAAATCACGCAGCTCAACAATATCCTTATGCCGATAAAGCGCATTATCATCGATATTGATTTTGGCGTCTAAGGCGAGCACTCTGCCATCTTTCGTGACGACCAGCGGATTAATTTCAGCCAATGAGGCATCGACCGCAATGTAGGCATTGTAAAGCGCGGTGAGAAATTTTACCCCATTTTTAAATTGATCATCAACCAGTCCCAATCCAAATGCCAATTTTCTCGCCTGGAACGGCATAAATCCCACTGCCGGATCGATCCATTCTTTGAGAATTTTTTCTGGTGATTCTGCAGCGACTTTTTCGATTTCGACACCCCCTTCGGTGCTAACCATATAGACCAACTGGGATTTGGCGCGATCCAAAACGATGCCGGCATAGAGCTCCCGTTCAATTGCTAATCCCTGTTCCACTAAAATTCGTTTGACAATTTTTCCCTCTGGTCCAGTTTGATGCGTGACCAGTTTCATGCCTAAAATTTTGCTGGCGATTGCTTCAGCTTCGTTAGGGTTTTTCGCCAGCTTCACGCCGCCGCCTTTGCCGCGACCGCCAGCATGAATCTGCGCCTTGACAACAACAGTCCCACCGCCCAGCTCTTCCGCGATCTTTCTGGCTTCCTGTGCAGTAAAAGCGACTTTTCCATCTGGCACCGGGACATTAAATTTTCGTAAGATGTCTTTTCCCTGATACTCGTGTATTTTCATTACGCCTCCTCACAAAAAGTGCCTAAAGTGATCTAAAGTGTAAAGTGACTAAAGTTAGCAATAATCAAAGTTGATGGTGTCGAAATAATGTCCAGGTGCAGCAACTTTAACTCACTTAATTCACTTTATGAACTCTAAACTCCGTTAATTTGATTATAACCGTATTTTCTTAATATCTTCCTTCATCCGATTAATATCGGTGATCCAATCCTCAATGTCCTGCTCGTGCTCCAGTTCTTCATTCAGGATGGTTGTCGCCATCTGGTGAGTGCTGTGATCTTTGCCATTGGTGAAATCGGCGATCCCTTTATATCTTTGAATCGCACAACGTTCGCCAGTTAAATTCTGATTCAGGATTACCTCAACGTAAGGATCGGATGGCACCTCATAAGCGCATTTGCTGAGCTTCATCCAATCTGCCGGGGTGAGAACTGGGGTGCCGCCGAGCTGAATAATTCGATTAACGACCATAACAGCATGATTTAACTCCTGAGTGGCATGAACCAGCAGCTCGGGTTCGATTTCGCTGCGCATCGGGCCTTCCATCATCCGAGCCCCAATCCAATACTGATAGTAGGCAAGCCATTCTTCACACAACGCTTCGTTCAGCATCTGGATCAATTTGTCCACCTTGACGCCTGAAATTTCAACACCTATTTTTCCCATAATAGACCTCCGATGAATAAGTTTTTTGGACATACTTTTAATGCCATAAATATAGCACTTTTTATTAATAAATCAAATTCAAATTTGAAAGCATTTTTTTTTTGAACTAACTATCCTGAATTATCATTTCAACATCATCATTTGAAAAAATATCGATCTGATTTTTTGTTCCATATTCTTCAATACCGTCTTTTATGATATTTGCACTTGTTCTCGCAAATGAATCTAAATCAATCTTATCTTTATCTTTCAAATATCCGTTTCTGATGGCATCAAAATATAAAACCTGCCAGTTTTCGGCTTGAAAATGCTGTTCGAACAAAGGCGATGCCATTTTGTTCTGTAATTGAGCTTCCCGCTCTTCGGGAATGATCAGATATTTGGGAATATCTTTATCCAGATTCGATCCTCGCAACAATGCGCCGGTCATGCCGGTTGTGGATTCGACCTCAAAGGCTGTCCTTACTTCATTCCCAGCAATCCATAACAAATCGATATTTTCAACTGCATCTCTATTGACGACCTCGATTCGGTCCAATGAATCGATCGACACGTATTCTTTCAAATATTTTCCTTTGTACACTACACCAGTATCTCGTTCCGATTGCTCCCGTTTGCCGATCCAGATGTCAAATCCCTTTCGCTTCCCGACCAAAGCTAAAATGACGATAATTTCACTGTGTTGACTTACTCGCTGGCGAATCGGAGGTTTCAACAGCCAGAAACCGGCTGTTACCTGTTTGGCATAAATTTGCAGCGCATCTTTTATGCTCATGCTATCTGTGGTCAATGAATTGGGAAATGCGATGCTGATGGCGTCCCACATTTCGGTGAAGGTCACTTTGCCTTTTTGCATCAGCTTGCGGAAGATGGTTTGCTCCACTCGCTCCGAAATCGGGATTTGCTGAAGCTTGGCGACCATGGAAGGATCTTTAAGCCACCAAAGTTGTCCGGTGCTGCCGCCGATTGTTTTTTCAACCAGAGAAAATTTATCATCTAAATTTTTCTGCAATACATTTTTAATGTCCAATCCAGTGTGCAGACTGGAAAAGTAGCCATGCTTCGCCAGTACCGGATCGATATAATTAATTATTAGTGTATATGGTGTTGGCTCTGCCCGTTCTGCCAGCAATTTCGTAGTCGTTTCGATCACGATTCTTTCAAATCGCAGTTCATCGATTTCTTCCGGCTGAATGGATTTTTTCTGAAACGAAGGCTTGTGAAATCTCAAATAAAAATCACCCTGAGCCGAGCCAAAGGGTTGCAGCAGCGATTTTGCGGAGGGACGTGCCAATTCCTGGTGATGGATTTTTTCAAAATCGAAACCAGAAAAAATTCCCGCTCGAATGGTGGCATTGCGCACTTTGAATGTGGGATTGTGAAAGGTGACGGTCAGGTATTTATCCTGCTTTAAAACATCAAACATCTTTTGAAAGCTGTTCGAGAGGAGAGAATGATAGACTGTAAAATCCTTTTCCTGGCGCTCATTACGTACAATCTCATCGGCGATCAAATTTTCTAAATAATTTTCATCCAATCTCAGCCAGGAAACCCAGAGATATGCCAGCTCGCCAAATTGAATGGAGGCATCGTACGGTGGATCTGTGAAAATGTAATCGACTGATTCCCGGGGCATTTTATTCATCAAATCGAGGCAGGAGCCGGTGTAGATGAAAAGGTCATATTTATCATCTAAAAATTTTTTTAGAGTTGGGGCAATCCTAATTTTTTTAAAATAGTCATTGGATTCAGATTTTGCGCGAATGATTCCTTGAGGTCCATTCACCGCGCTGTCAAATTTCTCCCAGACATTCTGCTCCATAAAATAGGCTACAAACCAATAACTGTGTTCATTCCAGACGGAGCTAAAGGGCCTGGTAGGACGAACTGGCATCATTTTCGTACATAGATGAACCATTGAAGAAAAAGCTAATTTGAGAAGCTCGCGAATGTTTTTATTTTCTTCTTCCTCGATAGCCTGCATTAAAATAGCTAATGCTTTCAGATTTCTTTTCGTAAATAATTCATCAATCGAATTATACTTTTCTTTCTTTATGAAAGGCTTCCCATCTGGATAATAAAGCCTGTCTCTTGGATACCATTCGGCGATTTCTTCCAGCTCAATATTAGCCAATAGCTGCTTATCAAAAGTATTTAACTGACAATTCTCTTCCTGACGATCACCACAATTGGGGCAAGCCTGGTATCTGATTTCTTTGCATTCCTGATTTTCCCAGATGGCGCAGGTGAAGGGAAATTCATGACCACATTTTCGGCATTGCGTGAGATACAGATCGTTAATTTTGTGCTTCACTTGTTTTTCGATTCTTCCAAACGCA
>JALOPY010000699.1 GCA_025453735.1 bacterium
ATCCCCTTGCAATCAAATATTAATGGCGAAACACCGCGACCATTATCCGTTGGCGTTTCGGACAACAGCGAATTAAACTCATCTGCCGTTTATGTGCATTTCATGACAAAAACAGTTGCGGATAGTATTTTATTAACAGCAGCCGGAAATTCAAATCTGTTTCAGGGGGCGCTTGCGCCGGTATTCGCTTATGGCGATACTGTCGAATATTTTTTTACCGCTTATGATAAAGCGGCTGCGCCGAATCGTGGTCAATCCGAGATATACACCTTTGTCGTTGGATTCGAAGATTTCGAATCCGGATTGGAATTCTGGAATACTGCACCAAATGGCTGGGGATTGGATAATACCTTCTACTATTCCGGTAAAAAATCCATCAATGACAGTCCGGGAATCGTGTATCCAATCAATCGCGATGTCAGCATTGCATTGAATTTCGGCATGGATTTATCGAAAACCGATCATGCCGCGTTGACCTTCTGGACCAAATATTTTCTGGAGATCAATCGCGATTTTGGATATATCGAAGTGAGCAATAATGGCGGATTGAGCTGGAATAAGGTTGGCTCCGCCATCAACGGAATTAACGCTCTCTGGAAGAAGCAGACGGTCTCGTTGAGCAATTATTGTGGCGCAGGCAATACCGATGTCCGGGTTCGGTTCCGCATGGTTTCGGACGCCAATGCAGGACCGCCATTTATGGGCTGGTTTATCGATGACGTGCAAATCATCGAAGGACTGAATGCCACTGCGGTCGATCATACGACGAATGTTGTCATCCCGGAGAAATATGCGCTGCATCAGAATTATCCCAATCCGTTCAACCCGACAACAACGATCCGGTTTGATTTGCCAACTTCTGGCAAAGTTGCTTTAAAAATCTATAATCTCAGGGGAGAATTGGTGAGAACTTTAATTGAAGACCAATTGAACGTTGGAAATCATCGGGTGCTGTGGGATGGAAATGATGATAACGGCAGGCGGCAAAGCTCAAAGATTTCAACGCGGTGCGAAAGCTCATCTTATTAAAATAAGTGGAACGATAAACCTCCCGAAGGTTTCTAACCTTCGGGAGGTCATGTTACAAGTTCTATTTTTCCCATTCAGCTAATAGTGTTTTAGCCTCTTGTTTAATAACCGCATCTTCGGCGATTCCTTCAACGGTTTCTTGCACCGCCAAAATTTCCTTTATCAGTTGAATAGCCTTGTCTTTCTGTCCTTGCGAATACACCGCTTCAGCCAGAAATTGTTTGGTATTGAGATTTTCAGGTGCGATTTTGAAACCTTGCTCCAGAATTTCGACTGCTTTTTTCTTCGATGGCCAACCCAGAATGAGGGGTATTTTCGGCGCCTTGAAATAGACGCGGCCTAACACTCGATACCCCCCTGCCTCATCGAAATTGGGATCGATCGCGATGGCTTTCTCGCACAGCTCTTTGATCTTGCCCGCAACGCCCTCTTTCGCCGCTTTCAAAATGCCGTATTCCTCGCCCCAAACTCCCCACACAATCGCTGAAAACAAATTGATGCCTACCGATTCTGGGAATTCTTCGAGCCCAACTTTTCCCAATTCTTTTCCCAGATCGTATATTTTCTTTTTCGTTTCACTATCGCTTGTTGTGTATTTTCCTTTGAAGTAATACGCGCGCATCAGCTTCCAGGTCGCTTCCTCTTTTTCCGCGCCGGTAGCGCTTTCGATAACCTGTTTGTAAAGCGCGATCGCTTGGTCGATGTTTGCGACGTCGGCAAGAAGTTTGATGTTATCAAATACATCACCTCGCTTGCCATAAAATTCGTCAGCCTGTTGCAGCAGGTTTTGCGCGAACACATTTACAGATAACAGTAAAACAAAGCCGAATGCCAGGGTCAGCAATCTTTTCATTGTGACTCCTCCCTCTAATCGTGATTAATTTTGTGAATTAAATGATTGAATCTGGCAACAATGAACTTCAACAACAAAGTTAAAAATCAAACTTCGCTGTAATATAATGATTCAAAAAAGCAGAAGCAAGTTTTTTTTAAGTTTGATCATAAAACCTCAGTCTCGGGCGTATAAACCTGGTTTCTGGTAGAAACCAGGTTTATTTTCCACCTGTAAGTGAGCTTTTACTTTTGATCATAAAACCTCAGCGCTTTTAAGAAATTTCTGAGGTTTGCGCTTTTTTACCTACCAACAACTGAGGTGTTTCGTCTGGTCGGGAACCAGGTACTGGAAATTCGAAATGTCCCCACAGAATTAAATTATTGAAATTTTCAATAATTTTTTTTCGTATGGTTCACTTTTTGTAGGTATCATAACAGCATAGAAAAAATCGTTTAGGACATGAGCTAATATCACTTGCTCAATTTATTTTCAACTTGTCGTTACTTGTAGCATTCGCAAATTCAGAAATGGCAAATTTATTTAATCTCACGTTCTGAAACAAATTCACATTTTGTTTTGACCAAACATCAATTGAGGCAACACTAATGAAGATTCGATTTCCCCAACAACTTGCTGTTATCTTATTGAGCATCGTTTTGATTAGCTGTGCTCATTCTCCGCAGACAAAAAGTAAAGGGATGACCATCAAAATAGAGATTGTTAAAGGTGAAACAACTGAAACATCGGTGCTGCGATTGTTGGGTCTTCCCGGCTCGATTGCAACCGACAATATCGGCAATGAAGTATGGAGCTATCATAATCTTACCTTTTCTACTTCAACAGCGCCAGAAAAAAATAGCTTAATTTTCTGGGAGATCAGTAACGGAGTTGAAAATGAAACTCCGGAATCGTTCGATTTTAAAATCATCTTCGATCATAATGATATCATTAAAAATTATGAGATCATTCAAAAATCATTTTAACCTGATTGATTCATAAATTCTCACCACAAAGCAATTCCCCACGAGGAGAAACAGGGGAAGCAGAGTTTACACAGCGCTTTATAACTGCCAAATAATTTCTCCAAAAAATTTCTCAGCGAATTTCTGCTAACTCTGTTGCTTCTTGTAAGTTTTTTTTAGAATAATTTTTACGCGAACTTTGAAATTCTGATTCAAGAACATAATTACCAACTTTTAGAAATCACTCC
>JALOPY010000102.1 GCA_025453735.1 bacterium
TGCCTTAGTATTGAGTGTTTTTTTTGCAGCTTTGCTGCGCTATGAAATTTAAAAATATTCGGGTAAAAATCAAGAAAAAAAAATCTTGACAATGTGAATCCATTTTGTTATATTATGATTGAAAAAGTAATATTGATACAATAATGGTATTATTATGACCTTAATGTCTGTAGATGAGCTTGCCGAATACCTGGGAGAAAATAAACGAACAATCTATCGTTACATTCAAACCGGCGATTGTCCCCGCTATATTCGGCTGACCGCCAAAAATCTTAAATTCGATAAGGCAGACGTCGATGCCTGGCTGGAGTCAAAAAAAGTGAATCCTCAAAAGAAAGGAGATTAAGCGATGTCAATTCCAGATTCATCCCAAAAAAATTACAGCTTTTCCTATCAGCATCTCAGGATCATTTCGTTTGTAGTCATGATCCTTTCAGTGGCAACATTTCTATATTTTTTTATCACGGGAAATTTTCACATCAAATATGTTGTTGCTGTTAGCAGTTTCTTTCTTTTGTTCTGCGGCATCCTCATGTGGCTTTTTTCCTATTTAGCCCTATCGGAAAAATCGGCTGAACTGACATTTGAAAAAACCTCGAAGCAGATTAAGAGATTAAGCTGGTATTCGATAGGATCGTTCTATGGAAGCGGGTTGTGCTTCTATGCTGGCTTAATTATATTTGCTGACAAAGGAGACGCCTGGCGCTATTCGATCATTCTTTTTACGGGTTCTATTTTAGGTCTCATCATAAGTATCCACGGACTGATTCAGCGAAAAATAACAAAGCAACATTATGAATTGAAAAAGCAGCAGCAGGAAATTATTGACATGATAAGTACTTTGACGCTGCGAGAAAAAAAAGAGATAACCGGGGGAGCACTGTTGGCATAAAAAAAGTAACCGGAGAATTTAAGTTAGGAATTGGGGGACATGTTAATTAAGTTAAATCTCCGGTTACTCAATATAGGACAACTTTCTAATCTCAATATAACGATTGCAAGAATTTTCGTTGTGATCTACGGCACTTTTTAAGTTTTTTGTACCTGACTTGTTAGCCAATTTTTCCATAATTTTGCTTTCGATATTCCATAATCAATGAAATCCCAGGGAAGATCATCTTCAAGATCGCGGTTGTTATGAATGACAGATTCGAAGTCTAGATTCGATAGCTTCCAGGCAGTATGCCAATCCAAATTATTTTTTAATTTAAGATAAATCCCTTGTGCGACGTTTTGATTTCCGAGGGAAAAAATTCCCTGCAGGATTTCCTCCTTCGCACTTTTCCTGGTAAATCTCACTCCTGCTATTTTTCGGAACTGCTTTTCCAGGTAATTCCTTTTGCGTTGAATTTCCTGAATCGTCTCCATGGCTGACCATTGAAATGGCGTGAAGGGCTTGGGAATGAACGTGTTCACGCTAATGAAGATCATTTTTTTCTTTTTCTTCCATAGAATTTTCTGAATCGAATTTGCTAAGTCAACAATGCCCTCAAGGTCTTCATCCCGCTCGCCAGGCAAGCCGATCAGAAAATAGAGCTTGATTTGATTGATGTTTGAATCGGCAATCGCATGAGATGCATCGAGAATTTGTTGTTCACTAAGATTTTTCTGAATAACAATCCTTAATCTCTCAGTGCCTGCTTCGGGAGCGAAAGTCAGGGTATGCAATTTTCCTTTTTCAAGTATTTTCAAAAACGATGGAGTGATCATATCCAGACGGAAGGATGAGAGACCCAATTCAAATCCCTGGTCCACAAGCGCTTCGCATAATTGAAACAATCCTGGATAGTCCGAAAGCGCGGCGCCGATCAAGCCGATTCTTTTTGATTTTTGATGGTGCGACAGGATCGTGGCTAATATTTTCTCTAAAGAAAAAATCCTGAATGGATGGTAGATATGACTTGCTGCGCAGAAATTACAGTGCCTGCCGCATCCTCGGCCCACTTCGGTCAAAAACATATTTTTGAAATGACTGTCAGGACTGACAACCGGGGAATATTGTGGAGTGCTATCTTTCAATGACTGAAAATTTCGTTTTATGGTCTTCTTGGCGGAAAATTTTGAAGGTACCAAAATTCCCTCTGCTTCAGCAAGCGTGGCTAAAAAATCCTCTTTGTGGGCATGGTTTTGTTTAAATTTCACCAGCGAATTAAGGAGACTGTTAAGTTGCGGCTCAATTTCTCCCAGGTAAAAAAAGTCAATGAAGGGAGCAATCGGCGCGGGATTCAAAAATGCGATCGCCCCGCCTGCCATAACTAAAGGCTGCAGTGGATGCCGATCGGCAGCAAAAGGCTCAATTCCCGCGCTGATCAAAATTTGGACCAGATTAGGAAAATCCAATTCATAAGCGATTGAAAACGCCACAATATCGAAATTTTGCAGTTCCTCGCCCGATTCCAATGTCCGGATGACACCGGGAAATTGCTCATAAATAAAAGCCCGCTCGCAGCGAACATTTGGGAATTCATTGAAAAGTCGGTACACACTTTGAAAACCCAGGTTCGCCATTCCCACGGCGTACGTATTGGGAAAGACCAGTGCGATGGACAATAACGCTTCTCGTTGAATTACGACAGTATTCGATTCACGCGAAAGGATTTTCTCACGGTACGCGCGGAATCCATCAGCGCCGATTTTTTTCACTTGTTTGCATTGCAATTGAGATTTCAATCATTATCTAAAATTACAATTCCATACGCCGACGCAGAAATGTTGGCAACTCATAATTAGTACTTTTTGAATCTTCTTTGGACTCGTCCTGAAGTTCGAACTCTGGTTCGTGATGTCGTCCATTGCCGTTGCCATTGCCATTGCCCTCATCAGCCATCTGTTGTCGCTGATAGGTTGGAATGTCAAGATAATCAATCGAAGTATGAATGAAATCCAGCTTTTTTCGTGTCATCACTGGTTTTTGCTTCCTGCCGTTCTGATTAAAACCAGTGGCAATTACTGTAACACGAATCTGATCTTTGAATTGCTCGTCAATAACAGCGCCAAAGATAATGTTCGCATCCTGCCCGACCGCTTGCTGAACAATATTTGCAGCAGCATCGACTTCAGACAGCGTTAAATCTTCCCCGCCAGTAATATTAACCAGCAATCCCAGCGCGCCGGCAATCGAAATATCCTCTAATAAGGGACTGCGGATCGCATTCTGCGCGGCATTAATGGCGCGATCTTCGCCTGATGCAATCGCGGAGCCCATCAATGCATCGCCCATCTCAGACATCACGGTCTTGACATCGGCAAAATCCAGATTGATCAGCCCGGGCACAGAAATCAGATCCGAGATGCCCTTTGTTGCATTATAGAGCACTTCGTCCGCCATTTGAAAGGCTTTGTTCAATCGGGTCTCTTTCGACACGATCGATAACAGACGCTGGTTGGGAATAACGATCAGGGTATCGACCCGTTCTTTTAATTCCATCAGCCCTTCCTCAGCCCGCTTCATCCGCTTTTGACCTTCAAAAAGAAACGGTTTCGTCACGATGCCAACGGTCAGCGCACCGAGGTCTTTTGCGATTTCAGCGACGATTGGCGCAGCGCCAGTACCGGTTCCGCCCCCCATTCCGGCAGTCACAAATACCATATCCGTATCTTTCAACGCGTTGAAAACCGCGTCCTTATCCTCTTCAACAGCCCGTCGTCCAACATCCGGGTTTGCTCCGGCACCCAATCCTTTGGTCAGGCTTTTTCCAATCTGGAGGCGAATTGGCGCTCTGCACATATTGAGCGCCTGCAAATCGGTATTTATGCCGATAAATTCGACCCCGATCAAGCCTGCCGAGATCATGCGATTGATGGCATTGCTGCCAGCTCCGCCAACTCCGACAACTTTCATTTTTGCAGTCGGGGAAATCGACTCGTCAAAATCAAATGTTAAACTCATATTTATGCCCTCCTCATTTGGATGGGTTAATTAAATTCTTGACTATTGTTATCTAATTATTTTTAAAAATTTATTTCTTTCAAATCTTATTATAGACTTGCAAAATCATTAAGACTTTGCAAGTCTATACTATGACTATTTGACCCGAATTTGGTAACTCGTTTTATAACACAGAATCAATTTTAACTGAACCATCGCTTCATCCAGTCCCGAACCAGACGATTCACGAATCGTCTCTACACGGGGGATTGTGTTTTAACTGAACCAACGTTTCATCCGGTCCCAAACCCGCTCGAACATGCCAACTTCTCCGTCGCTCAAAATCCCTTCGAGCTCGTAGCGATTGCTCAAAGCATAGAGAATCAATCCGACGCCGGTGGCATGAATCGGGCTTTTTGCCAGGTCGATCAATCCGCTGAATCCTTTGGGAATTCCCAGCTTCACAGGCATATCAAAAATTTCTTCAGCTAATTCGACCGCGCCTTTGATCAATGCACCGCCTCCGGTAATCACAACTCCTGCGGTCATTAAATTTGAAAATTCAGATTTGCGAATTTCACCAGCCGCTAACCGAAAAAGTTCTTCCATACGTGGATGGATGATATCGGTAAGCAGCTCTTGCGCTACTTTTCGCGGCGGACGACCACCGACCCCCTGGATTTCAACGGTCTGATCTTCATTTTCAATAAGTGAATGCATGGCACAGCCATATCTGACCTTGATCAACTCCGCCTGATCGATCGGCGTCCGCAGGCAAAGTGCGATATCATTGGTCACATTACCTCCGCCCAGAGCAACGACAGCCGTGTGACGAATACAACCTTCGAAAAACATCGCGATATCTGTGGTACCCCCGCCCATGTCCATAACCACGACGCCCAATTCTTTCTCATCCTCGGTGAGAACAGAATAGCTGGATGCCAGCGGTTCCAGCACTAAATCGACGACATCGATGCCAGCACGCTCCACGCTGCGGCAAATATTTTGCGCAGAAGTGATCGCGCCGGTGACAATGTGCACTTCGGTCTCGAGGCGAATGCCGGACATTCCCAAAGGATCTTTTATCCCACGTTGATCGTCAACGATAAATTCCTGGGGTATAATATGGATAATCTCGCGATCAATCGGCATCACAACTGCTTTAGCAGCATCAATCGCACGTCGAACATCGTCTTCAGTAATTTCGTTTTCCGCTCCTGCAACAGCAACAACACCTCTGCCATTGTAGCTTCGAATATGATCGCCAGCAATACCGACATATACCTGGTTGACTTTAATTCCTGCCATTTGTTCGGCTTTTTCCACTGCAGCTTCAATGGATCGAATTGTTTTCTCGACATTGACGACAACGCCTTTTCGTAAGCCTTCGGAGGGCGCTGTTCCGACACCGATGATTTTCGGCTGCGAATCCTCCTCGACCTCGGCGATGATAACTCCAATTTTTGTCGTTCCAATGTCAAGACCCGTAATGATTTCAGGACTTGCCATAAGGTGTCTCCTTATGATTTGTTTTTGATAACAACCTGGTTTTTAAATCGAATATCAATTGCCAGGGCTTTGTCTAACAGCTTCTGTTTCAATAGATGGTGATATATTGTTGAAAAATAAATTAACTTTCTTTGAAAATCATCACTTCCTAAAATAACTGGCAGCTTTAAATTTTTGAAATATAAAACAACACCATAGCTGCGCTGGTAATGAATCTCAGATATTTCATGATATAACGACAGATTAATAGATTTAAGCTTTTTTACAATAGAAAAAACTTCACTGAGAATTTCTGGTTGTTCTGGCTTTCGCTCCCCACGCGAGCCGTTCTTAAAACTAAAACCAGTGATAACTGGTAGATCATACACTGCGTTTGGGGGAAAGCGAGAAATGATAAAACCATTCTCATCGACGGCTGAAATTTCAGAACCGGAAATCACCGCAATAAGCTTTCGCTCGTTGATATAAATCCGGAGCGTTGCGGGCAAAAAACGATTTACGGATGCGCTCTCCACCATCGGATGTGTAAGGATTCTCATTTTTATCTTATCAGTATCCAGCTTAAAAATTTCTCCGGAAAAATCCACCTGTGCCAGCTCTAAAATCTCTTCCCGGGTTACGACCTGGTTCCCGCTAATTTTAACCGCTTTCAAAACAAAAGCATCATTTTTGCGAAACCAGATGAATGTTAAAATCACGATGGCTGCGATAATGAGAACATTGAACGATATTTTAAGCCATTTCAGCATCAAAGCACCTCGACTACCTTCTTTTTCGTTTCGCTGTCAGATTGGAATGAGTCACATAATTTTTCCCCACGCCCAACGATTTGCCCATGTTATTGCGCGTAATGTGACTTGAGATGTTTAATACTATTCCAACCGCCATGAAATTAGCGACCAGAGAACTTCCTCCATAGCTGATAAACGGCAGCGTGATTCCTGATACCGGGAAAAGATTGACTGCGATCGCCGCATTGAAAAGACTATAAATGACAATCGAGCTGGTGATCCCAATCGCTAACAATTTACCCGGCTTATCTGGTGCATGTACCGCAATCCAGAGACCCCGCCACATGAAAGCAAGAAGTAATATTATTATAATAGTACATCCGATAAGTCCGATCTCTTCACCTACTATTGAAAAAATAAAATCAGTGAACGGCTGGGGAAGGAAATGCAATTTTTGCCGACTGTTTCCCAAGCCAACTCCCCAGAGTCCGCCATTTCCCAACGAGATTAACGACTGTGTTACCTGCCAGTGCGGCTCCTGAACTCCCCGCACAGCATCGACAAACTTGAATAATCGAACTTTTTGATAAGGAAAAATTGAAATAACAAATCCCATCGCAGTCATGGCTAACACCCCAAGGCTCGACAGATGGTAAATGCTCGCTCCACCAACAAAAATAACGATACAGCCTATCAGGAAAATGATCGCGCCGTTGCCCAAATCTGGCTCTAACAAAATTGGGACCACAATCAGAGCTATGATCATCAGGCATGGCAATAATCCGTCATTAAAATCTTTGATACGCTCGCCTTTTTTAACGACAAACATAGACAGAAAGATAATCAGAACGTACTTAGCAAATTCCGAAGGTTGAAAGACAAAGCCCAATATTGGAATCGACCGACGACTTCCTTTATAAAAATTTCCGCCAATCAAAACAAACAGCAAGACGAAAAAAGTTAAGATCAACAGAATCGGCGCGATTTGGTGCAATGTATGGTAATCGATATTGAGAAAAATAATCATCAGCAAGATTCCCAGCGCCAGCCGCATCAATTGTTTTCCCAGGAAATAATTGCTATTGCCATAATCTTCTTTTGCCTTGAAAGAGCTGGCGCTGTAAATTGCTGCGGTGCCAAACGCCGCCAGCAGCAAGACAATGATTAAAAAAATAAAATCAATTTTTCTTATAACCTAACAACGATCTTTGATTCCTGCCAACCTTGTTGTTCAAAATGATGGTGCAGTGGCGCCATCTTGAAAATCCGCTTGCCGCCAGTTTTTTTGAAATATGCGACTTGAATGATTACCGATAACGTTTCCGCAATGAACACACCGCCAATGATGATAAGAAGCAACTCTTTTCGCAACAGCACCGACAATGTTCCAATCGCGCTTCCCAGCGCCAGCGCCCCGGTATCGCCCATAAAAACCTGGGCTGGGTGACTGTTGAACCAGAGAAATCCCAGCGAAGCTCCGATCAACGCAGCCGAATAGACGGTGAGCTCTCCGGCTCCAGGCAGGTACCTGATATTGAGATATTCGCTGAAATCGACTCTGCCGGTAATATAACTGATTCCCACCCAGGCAAGCGCGGTAATTCCAACTAATCCGATTGCTAATCCGTCCAGGCCATCGGTCAGGTTGACAGCATTCGACATTGCCGTGATGACAAAAACAACCATTGGGATATACAAATAACTAAAATTAATTTCAGTATCTTTAAAAAACGGAACTGTTGACATCGCTCGAAAATCTTTAAAATCCGGGTAAAAAAACAGGATCGAGCCAATAATAAGTCCCAGCGTGATCTGTCCAATTAGCTTATAACGAGCAACCAGCCCTTTGGGCATCTTTTTAACAACTTTTAAATAATCATCAAGGAAACCGACCAATCCCATCCAGATCGTCGCCAATGTGATCAGCAAAACATAAATATTATCCAGTCGCGCAAACAATAAGGTGGGGAAGAGAATCGCAATCAGAATTATAATGCCACCCATCGTCGGTGTGCCCGCTTTTTTTAAATGAGTTTGCGGACCGTCTTTCCGGATAGTTTCACCGATTTGCATGCGCTGGAGCAATCGAATGATCATCGGACCGATGATAAAACTGATTAGCAGCGCCAGGATCGCAGCAGAAGCAGCACGAAAAGTGATATAATTGAATATATTGAGCCAGGAAACAAAGGTTTTTAAAGGATAAAAAAGATGGTAGAACATATTCCTTCCCTTATCATTAATGATTACGTTTCAAAAATCCCTTTGGTGACCTCTTCCATTGCCATCCCTCTCGACCCCTTAATTAACAATATATCTCCCTTTTTGATGATTCGCTTCACATCTTCAATCAGCTCTGTTTTATTTTCAAAATGAAGCGCATGCATCTTTGATAATTTTTGTGCTCGTTCGCTTGTCTTTTTTGAGAACGGGCCATAAGTCAGCAGATAATGGATATTTTTCAACGAAGCGATATACTCGCCAATCCCATAATGTTCTTTTTCCGCTGAGTCACCCAATTCGAGCATATCTGCAAGAATAGCAATGCGCTTGCCCGGAGCTTGCATCTGGGATAATGTCAATATCGATTTTCTGGCAGATTCAGGATTGGAATTGTAACAATCATTTATGACAATGATTCCTTTGTTCCGAATTATTTCCATTCGTTTTGATGATGGCAAAAATTTCTCCAACGCTGTTTTAATTCGATTGAGATTCACATCAAATTGTAATCCGACTGCCACGGCTGCAAGCGCGTTGTAGCTATTGTGCATCCCTGCAATTGCCAAACTGATTTCTACTCCCCCAATTTTAAAACTGGGTTGTCCCTCTGCATCGAGTTTTAAAAATTGTCCCTTTACATCGGCTGGGTTATTAAAACCATACGTGACAACTCTGATGCCCGAAGGTTTATGCTTACCCAGAAAAGGATCATCAGCATTTACAAATGCAACCTTATTCTCATGTTTCTCAAGAAACTGCCACAATTCAGCTTTCGCTCGAAATACTCCTTCCAGCGATTTGAAGAATTCCAGATGTGCAGGACCGATATTTGTGATCAAGCCTACGGTCGGATTTGCAATTTCAGCCAGCCTGGTAATCTCTCCGAAATGGTTGGTCCCCATTTCGATAACCGCTATTTCATGCTGGCGGGTCAATCCCAACAGCGAAATTGGAACGCCAATATGGTTATTGAGATTTCCTTGATTTTTCAATACCTGGAATCTTTCGGCTAAGACTGAAGCCATCATCTCTTTAGTTGTGGTTTTGCCATTGCTGCCCGTCAAAGCTATCAAAGGAATATTAAATTTCAACCGATAATAGCGACTGATCTCCTGCAAAGCGAATAGCGTATCAGCGACAATGAAAAAATTTCCATCAAGATGCGACAGAGCGACAGAATTATACCATGATTCAGACACGATAAAATTTTTGACGCCCCTCTGTCGAACATCAGAAATGAAGAGATGACCATCAAATTTTTCGCCAGGCAAGGCAAGAAAAGTCTCATCAGATTTAGCGATTCGCGAATCCATGGCAAATCCTGTAATGGGAAAATTGAGCGCATCGGGCCTGCCCTGGTACGTGATCTTGCAGGTGGGAATGTTCAATAGCTCTGCATATAATAAATCCATCAGTATCGCCTCTAACGAAGGTTACCAACTTTTGTATTCAGCCAAGTCGAATGCGGGCTCACATTGCAATACACATCGTGCGCCGGTACGAATTTTATTGCCCGCGGTTGGAATCTGGCGCTTCACCTGACCACTACCCTGGACTACCACCCGCAATCCCTGTCGGGAAATTCGCGAAATAGCCTCTCTCAGCGCTAAACCTCTTACATCAGGAACCTCAGTGTATTTTCCATTTTCCCCATTGAAATCTTTCAAGCGAACAGCCAACTGATCGCCAATTTCCATTTCGGAGCCAGGAGCAGGTTGCTGCCCAGCAATAAGATCGCCATGATTCTCGATAAGCAATTTAAATCCCGTTTCATCAGCGATCTCTTCAGCAATTTCCAATCGCTTATTTATCAGGTTTGGTACGATGATTGCCTTCCCATTCCCGCTATCTTTGGACGCGACAACAGTCACCGGCTGGGAAGTCCTGGGATTGTCAATTTCAATCACCCGCAAAATGCGCTGTAATATTCTTTTGAATGTCGGAGCGGCAACTTCACCACCCAAATACGCCCTTCTCGGATTATCAACCATAATGAAGATCAAAAGTTTTGGCGCATCTGCCGGGTAGAATCCGATAAATGAGCTCACAAATTTATTGTCAGTATAGCGTTGAATCTGCGAATCATATTTTTTCGTTGTGCCTGTCTTCCCGGCAATTCGCAATCCCGGAATGGATGCTTCTCTTCCAGTTCCATCAGCAACCACATTCTCTAACATGTTCATCATCGTCCTGGAAGTGGATTCAGAAATCACGCGACGGATAACTATCGGCTGCGTCGACTTCAATTTTTGATTTGAGTCATCATCAATCTCCAGGAAAATTTTTGGCTTCAATAAAAAACCACCATTAGCAATCGCGCCAAACGCCATCGCCATCTGAATTGGCGTGACTGATATTTCATAACCGTACGATAACGCAATCGGTGTGTATCTCGACCATTCCGTAGTATTTTTCAAATCACCTGGTGTTTCTCCAGGCAGTTCTATATCGGTTCGAACTCCAAGTCCGTAGTCACGGACATATCGATAAATTAGGTTTTTGTTCACATCCTTGGTGATTTTTGCCATTCCGATATTGCTGGATTTTTGAATTATTTTTGCAAGGGTAAGCCAGCCATAACCTTTCACATCTTCAATCGTTTTATCAAAAATATGATATTTCCCATTTTCACAAAAAACCAGATCGTCAGGAGATTTCACCCCTTCCTCTAAGATGGCGCTCATAATGATCGGCTTAAACGTGGAGCCAGGCTCATAGCTATCCGTAATCGCGCGGTTTCTCCAGGTTCCTGGTGAAAAATTTCCCGCGTTATTCGGATCGAAATCAGGTTTGACCGCCATTGCCAGAATCTCCCCCGTCGCTGGATTGGTGATGATCGCTGTTGCTGCGTCCGCGTCGACATTTTCAACCACATAATTAATTTCTTCTTCCGCGATCCATTGAAAAGTATTGTCCACAGTGAGAACGATGTTTTTGCCCTTTTCCGGGCGTTTTTCGGAATAATTAATGTCCATCATGGTCTTACCTAATGCATCTTTTTGATAAATCGTAAAACCACTGTTACCCTGGAGCGTGTTATTTTTCATCAGCTCAACACCGCTCAATCCTTTTAAATCAACATCGGTAAAGCCAATCAGGTGTGCTCCCACCCTGCTTTGTGGATAGTATCGTCTCGGTTCTTTAATGACTCGAATACCCTTAATTTTCAAATCTTCAATCTGGCTGACCACATTCTCATTCACACCTCGTGCTAACCAGAAAAATTTTTTTTCTTTTAGAAGCAGTTCCAGGTAAAAATTTTTATTTCTATTGAAAATTCTTGAAAAATAAAAAGCAGCCGTGTCCGGATTGCCGATCTTGGAAACGTCAACGCCCAACGACCATGTCGCACGATTAATCGCCAGGTACTGCATCTTGCGATCAAAAATAATTCCTCGCTCGGGTTTTAACTCTGCTTCATAAATGTATTGATTTTTTGCTTTTTCCACGTATTTACCCCGCTCGATAATCTGAATTTGAAACAACCTCAAGAAAATCACACACCAGAATAATAAAGCCATAATTGCCAGAAACATGATTCTTTTCAGGCTATTTTCATCTTTTATTTTCCGCTTCATCATAGGTCAACATCGGTGATTTTTTATGAATTCCTATTGTTCATTTGTTTCGAGCTCGTCCACCTTAATTTTCTCCTCGATCGGCATAAATTCATAAGGCGGATAAATCATATCTAACTTTTCCCGAGCGATACTAACAATTCGGGTTTCATTCGACAGTGATAATACCTGTCCCTGCAATTTTTCGTTCGTCTCCTTGTAATAGACCAACTGTTTCTCTAACTGATCGATCTCTTGAATCAGTTGCGAAACTTTGACCTTTTGCCACACCAGTCCAACCATGATCAAGGCAAGAATGATGATAATTACCAGGGCGGTCGCGCTATTCTTCGGGCGCCCCAGTTCTTTTTCGACCTGGTTTAGATTTAGTGCAATCGAACGTTTTCTAACGATTGCTCTTCTCTTTGATCGTGACATCATAGTTTCTCTGCTGCTCGCAATTTCGCGCTTCTGCTTCGTGGATTGGACGCGATTTCTTCTGTCGATGGACGAACTACGCCGCGAGTCACCAGCCGCATCGTCGGTTTTTTGCCACAGGCGCAAATTGGAAACTCGACAGGACATTGACATGGATTTATTTGTTTTTTAAAAAACTCTTTTACCAGCCGATCTTCAAGCGAATGATATGAAATAATAACCAAACGTCCGGGAGAATTCAATAATTCCAAGGCTTGATTTAACAACGATTTCAAATTATCCAGCTCGTTATTGACTTCAATCCGAAGCGCTTGAAAAATTCGCGCAAATGATTTTATCCGCTGCTGAAATGGAAGTTTCGAGCTAACGATGTCAGTCAATTGCTGGGTTGATGAAATTGGCGCACGAGCTCGCTCCTGAACGATTTTCCTGGCAATCGATCGGGCATATCGCTCCTCACCATATTCTTTGAAAATCCTGGCAAGCTCTTGTTCAGGATAAACATTGACTACATGTTCAGCAGTAATTTTTGCTCCTTCGCCCATGCGCATATCCAAAGGACCTGTATTCATGTAACTAAAACCTCGCTCAGAGGTATCTATTTGAAATGATGAAACGCCTAAATCTAATAATATTCCATCGACTGTCACGATATTGACAGATGCTAATAGCGTTGTTAATTGGGCGAAATTGCCTTTCAAAATTGAAATTCGATCTTTTTCATTTTGCAGCCGTTCGGATGCAAATTCAATTGCCCGGTCGTCGCAGTCGATGCCGACCAGTTTTCCGCTACATGAAAGACGCTTCATGATCTCCTGGCTATGTCCCCCACCGCCCAGAGTGCAATCGACATAAATGCCTGATGATTTAATCGCAAGGTGCGCTATAACCTGGTCAACCAGGACGGGTCTATGAAATTCGGCGTTTTTCACTGGCTCAGCTCAAGCGAAATTTTTTCTTCTAAATCGATGCCAGAGCTATCGAGCTCGTGCAAATAGTTTTCCCTGATTTTCGGATCCCAAACTTCGATGCGATTAAATGCGCCGATAATTTGGACATCTTTCAGAATTCCTGCAAATTCAAGAAACTTTGGCGGAATCGTGATCCTTCCCTGCTTGTCCAGCGAGGCATCAGTCGCTTTCGCACCCTGTAGCGACATGAATGCCCGATGCAGCGGGTCTGCCTCCGAAAGTTTATCCATCATCTCGACGATTTTCTTTTCATAAATATCCATTGGATAAATATATAAACATTTATCCCTGCCCTGTGAAATAATATAGGTATTATCGGCATGTTCCGCTGTTGCTTTGCGAAACCTGGCAGGGATATTCACCCGACCTTTATCGTCGATGGTGTAAAGATATTCTCCAATGAAAAGCGGCATAATTCTAATTTAGTTTATGAAATGCCAATTATTTTTAATTAAAAAAATTAAACGAACGAGCGATTTCAAAAATATATTATTTCTCAAACCATTCATTTCGATTTTTCTATCCCATTGCATGGGTTTTTCACCCATAATCACCCCTTTTCAACCATTATTATACAATATTTTTTTTATATTGTCAAGTAAAAAATGCAATTACCAAAAAATTTTTTTATTATTTTGAGAAATCCAGTGAGATTGAGTCAGTGGAAAAATGAGGATCTGTAAGATTTTCATCAACAATGTGAATGACATTCCATTTTTGAGACAAAAGTTGGTCAGCAATAAAGCGGCGATGGCAATTTATAAATGATTTTTCAGCGCACATAAACGCAGTTACCTGTTGTGATGCAATATTTATAAGCTGCTGCAAGCCGGTGAAAAACTGATCGGTTTTCGCATAAGCATGATAGCCTTCCTTTCGAAATCCTCCCAATTTCTCACCAAGCCAAAAATAGGAAATATTCGCGTGTTGCAGATGTTCCGCTAAACGCATTCGCTCAAAATGGGGATATTTTTGGGAGCCAGGGAAACGACGCACGTCAGCGATGGCTTCGATTTGATAGTGCTGAAGAACGTGGAAGAACTGATCAATGGAAAGCGACGAATGTCCAATCGAATATATTAGCGGATGCATTTGGTTTGGTTATTTTTTTTAAGTTACGTCAAAAAATAACGTGCTCGAAGCCAGGCAAAGTTGTCCCGCATAATAAAAAGCTAAGCTCACGCGGTTATATTTTAACGGTTTTTTAAATTTATTCACTGCCAATATCAAATCAGAAATATAAAATAACGCTGCGCCGCCAGCAATAAGCAGCGCCTGGGTTTGATTGAAAAAATCGCCATAACATGTAGCGATCGCCCGATTGAGCATAAAACTGATGATGAGCACATAAAGCAAAACTGGAATTTTCATTTGCCCAAGACCAGGATAGAGATAAAAATACGCGATACCAGCTAAGATGAGGAACACAGCAGCGGACACGAGATCCTTCAGAACAAAGCTATTGAATATGAGAAATGCAGCGGAATAAACAATATGGGCAATCAGAAACAGCACCAAGCCGATCATAAAAGCTGGTTTTGATTTGAAGATTAACGC
>JALOPY010000700.1 GCA_025453735.1 bacterium
ATAAACATCTGGCATTGCACGCCAGCTCGATTGCTTTCAACCATCCCAGGAGTGGCGAGCCATGTGTGTTTGAAGCGCCCACTCCGGATTATTTTACGACGCTCGTTGGTCGTTTTAAATCCAAATAATTGATCCTGACAAAGGTCTCGACGCCATCAATTCTTTTTGCAATCGAATCAAGTTGCACCGGGCACGCCCTTGCTGGTTTGGACATTCAAGGGGCTACGGGAAGGCGCTATCAAGCGACTGGCACTGGATTTTGAGAAGGAAAAAAATAAATTGATTAGTTTATCAAATTTGACTATATTTATTTTGATTGCAATTATGACTCAGCAACGTTGCATGAATTTGAAGGTCACTTTCAAAAGCTTGTCTCAGCAACGTTGCATGAATTTGAAGGTCACTTTCAAAAGCTTGTCTGATAATGGATAACTCAACTCAAAAAAAACACAACATTCCCGCTACGTTAGCACGGCTGTTCCAGGAATATGACTTTGAAAGCATGGATGTCACTGTTCATGCTAATCCCATCATCGAGCGGACGCTGGAAATGGGCAACTGGGAAGAGCTTTGCTGGTTATTTCATAGTTACGGTGTCCAGCGAATTATTGAATATATCCAGAGGTATGGTCATCGTCGCTTATCAAAAATGGCGTTTAATTATTGGTGCAAGCTGCTGAAGGTTAAAGACTATCGTCGTGCGCCGTATGAAGAAATCCGTGATTATGTTTGGAGAGTCTGAACATGAATTTGCATTGGGAAGCCTTTACAGATGATACAAGAGTTTTATACCAGCTAGTATCGAATTTACCTTTCATATCTCAATACTACCTGGCTGGCGGGACAGGATTGGCGCTGCAAATCGGACATCGCTTTTCTCTCGATTTAGATTTTTTCAGCGATCTTTCAGACGCTGTCGGGGAAGATCATCGCAAAGTGATTTTGAATATTTTAAAAGATGATCCTTCTCTTGAAATCATCTGGGATAAAGAGGGTTCCTTTGTGGCAAATTGGAGAAATGTAGGAGTAAGCTTTTTTCGGCTGGATCAACATCCGCTTATTAATCCGCCAATTATTTTTGATAAGATTCGATGCGCTGCCCCAGAAGAAATCGGTGCAATGAAACTGGCTGCGATCCTATCTCGAGGTACGCGAAAAGACTACGTTGATCTCTATTTTATTTTGCAGCAGCAACGTCTTATGGACTTATTTGAAATCGCTGCCAAAAAGTATCCTTACCATGAAGCCTTTCCAGCGTTTGCTGTTCGAGCTCTCGTTTATTTCGATGATGCTGAGTCTGATCCAATGCCGCGCATGATTAAAGAGGTAACATGGGATAAAGTAAAAGCCTATTTAGACAAACAAGCGATGGATATTGGGCGAAAACAATTAGCATTAGAAAAATTATGGATTGACAAATAAAGCTTCATTGTAATACCTAACTTATTGGCGGAATCAAACCCTTCCGAAGGTTTAAAACCTTCGAAAGGGTATTCCCGGATAACCTGTAAATGTGGTTTTACGCTTCATTGACAATCACTTTACCCGCAAAAAATACTTACCATCCAGATCACCATCCTGCACAACGTCCCATCGAATCTCGGTTACTTTATCCAGGAAATACTTATCATGGCTAACCAGCACCAGCGCAACGGGGCATTCGGCAAGCGCTTGTTCCAGGCACTCGATAGACGGCAAATCCATGTGGTTCGTGGGTTCGTCCATGATAATAATCTGCGGCTCACAGGTCATGCCGAGGGCTAATAGCAGCTTCCGAAATTCGCCAGGACTGGGCTCTGCACTCTCCAGTAACCGTTCGGGTCGAGAGCCTAACCGACTGACAATAGTCATCAGATGCCCCAGTTTTTCTTTGGGCAGCGAAAGGGCTTCATTCAAAATTTTTTGCGCTTGCTCCAAAGGAATCTCCTGGGGAATGTACGTGATGTTCTCTTTTGGGGCATTTATTTTGTCGATGATGAAGCGGATCAACGAGCTTTTGCCAGTGCCATTGGCGCCAGTGATGCCAATTCGATCGGTTGGATTAATGAGTAGCTCCGGATAATGAAGATGTTTTTCGCCGCCCAATAATAGAGAATTGGCGGAAAGCTGAAGCAGGCAAGTCCGCTGCGAAACCGAGCCTGGCAGCCAGATGCCAGTGATATGGTCTTTTTTGAGATTGATTTTTCGAAACTCATCAGAAGCCTGGGATAATCTGCCGGACAACTGTTTTTGCAATTTTCCTGCGACAGCATCTTTTCCAGAGAAACGTGCCCGATCTATTTTCTCTCGTGCGTCATGATCTTTTTTTGCCATTCCTTTTTTTGAGCGCTTTGCCTGCGATTTTTGTGCTTCCGATTTCCGCCTTGTTACTTCTTTTTTTAATTTTTTAAATGCACTTTTTTTGAGCAGGTACTGTTTTTTAATCGATAGCTGTTCTTGTTCTATGGCTTGAATTGCCTGGGTGTATCCGCCAGGACGAGTGATCACCTCGGGCGGATCGATAAAAATACATTGGTAACACAACGAAT
>JALOPY010000103.1 GCA_025453735.1 bacterium
GAAAATCTACGATGCGCTGGGTCGTCTCGTGAAAGTTCTTGTGGAAGGGCAGCAAGCGGCTGGTGTCCATCAAATTAACTGGGATGGAACCGATATTAAAGGCAGGGAAGTTGTTTCAGGAATTTATTTCTATACCATTCAAGCTGGGGAATTTAGAATGACGAAGAAGATGGTGTTGATGCGTTGAGCGTTTGACGTGGTGCATAGCGCGTCGTATTAGCGCTACGCACCACGCACTGAAGCTGAAATCACCCAAATTTAAAACTGCATCAACGACATTGGATAGAAAATATTACAGCAAACAAAAACCGCAAAAATAACTTGACAGTTATCAGAAAATCATTATATTGAAATAGAGATATTTTCCAGAATTGTTATCCAGCATCCTGATTATTACTAACAAAATTGGGGGATGGTTCAATGAAAAATTTAAAACTTCTTCCGAGGCTAACCTTTTATCTGGTAATCATTATTTCGTTATTCGCTTTTATTCAGACAGCCGAATCTTCAGAAACAGCAATCGTTTCCCTGCCAATTATCGAACAGGGAGAAAAAGATTCGATATTAGTAGTTCCAATAAAAGTATCAACAAATTCTAATATTGGGTGGTCTCGATTCGTTGTGGAATATGATAGCACAAAAATATCATTTCTTAGTGCGACATTGGATTCCGCTACTAACAAGTTTCAAATGTTGTTGAACCCAAATCTTCCTTTCCTACCAACATCACCTCTGGCAAATAAAAATGTACTGATGCTATTGTATAGTGACAGTTTTAGCACTTTTACCGGAAATAATCAGCAAGTTGTTAATATGACTTTTACTATTGTTTCTTCTATAACTGACACCATTTACCTGGCTTTCGATCGTTCTAAGACATATTTATCATCAACAACACTCTATGATATCATGAGTCCCGATCTCTTTTTTGTCGATTCCAATCCGCTTCCTCAGCCGGTCGAAGTCATCGTAAATGCCACTCCAAAAGATGGCGGTACCGTGATCAGGAATCCCGAAAAGGTCGAATATAAACATTACGAAGATGTGATACTGACCGCGATCCCGATTGAAGGCTATCGGTTCGATCACTGGAGCGGTGATGCGTCGGGGAAAGACTCAATTGTCACTATTATAACTGATACGGATAAAACGGTGACGGCTCATTTCTTGCTGGTGGCGCCGAAGCTTGTCTTGAAAATAGAACCAGATGTGGGCGGCTCTGTCATTCGAAATCCTGATAAATTGAAATATGATCCTTTTGAAGAAGTGTCGTTAACAGCAATTCCCAATGATGGCTATCGGTTCGATCATTGGAGCGGAGACGCGTCCGGCAAAAACTCGGTTTTAAAAATTGCCATGGACGGGAACAAGAATATTACTGCTCATTTTCCGCTAATTGTTTTTAGGCTTGCTACATCGGTCTTTCCTCCACAAAGCGGAACGATTGCCAGAAATCCTGATAAGACAGAATATCTCCCCAATGAAGAATTGACGTTGACAGCCAGACCTAATCAAGGCTATATGTTTGTTCGTTGGAGCGGAAACGTGTCCGGGACGGATTCAATGATAACCTTAAAAATGGATTCTGACAAAAACGTGACTGCTAATTTCGTGCCAATGGCACCAACATTGACCATCACAATTATCCCCAGCAATGGCGGGGATGTGACCAAAAATCCGAATAAAATTGCGTACGATCCGTATGAAGAAATCACCCTTTCAGCAGTTCCTAATGATGGATTTCGATTTCTGTATTGGAGTGGCGATCTTTCTGGATCTGAAACAATAAAAACCATAATTATGAACGATCATAAGACTGTGCAAGCATACTTCCGGCATCCATCCACTCCTGTCGCTGACATTTCTCTCTCTGCTGTTGCTCGAGAAAATATCGTTCGTCTCAATTGGTCTTGCGCGGCTGAGCTATCAAGCTTCGCCTTTGAAGTCGAAAGAAGCAATGATGGCATAAATTTTATCTCACTCGGAACTGTCTCAATTCAGCCTAACGAAACTAATGCCCGGAATTATTGTTTTGAAGATAAAAATGTGCCGGTTGGAACGTTGTATTACAGGATAAAACAGGTTAGTATTTCTGGGAATTATCATTATTCGGAGCAAGTCGAGGTATCTGTATCGATCCCTCAAAAAATAAAATTGCAGCAAAACTACCCCAATCCATCTAATCCTGAAACGGTTATTAAATATCAATTGCCTGACGACATGAGAGCAAGCCTCCGAATTTATGACGTTTTGGGTCATGAAATTAAAATATTAGTAAGTGAATATCAAGCAGCCGGTTATTATTCTATTTTATGGGATGGAACAGATAGCGCTGGAACTCCGGTTGCGTCCGGTGTTTATTTGTATGCATTAGCGACAGACAATTCTAGACTGATTAAAAAAATGATTTTGATGCGGTAAGGAAATATTTCCTAATAGACGTTAGCATCAACCATAAGATTAATTTATCTCACCAAATTGCTTCCTGGTCGCTTAATTAATAAAAATAGTGGCAAGGTTCCATCCTTTTGAAACGACTGGTTTTTTTATTTATGTGAAAGTTTTATAAAAGCAATGAAAAAGTTCTTGCTTTCTTGTAAAATTATTTATATTTTAAGCCAGCAAAACTGATCATTATAGAACAGGAGGACGTATCATGGCAGTGAAATTCAACGAATACTGGAACATCGTTCCAGCCAGCGTAGATGAATATGTCGATTTCATGAAGCGATCCCGAATTCCGACATTGAATCGGCTGGGAATTAATATCGCAGCAATGTGGTGTGTGCTAATTGGTGGGAGTCCCCAGATCATTTCCGAAGGCATCGCGGAAAACCTGGATCAGATGGAAGGCGCATTAAAAAGCGATGACTACTCGAAGCTCACATCGAAATTGCTGCACTTTATCACGGATTATAAAAGCAAAGTGATGGTTCCCACGGGTCGCTTCCAGCACCTGCCCCGCGTTTCCGAACAGGGCACAGTGAAGTTCAGTCAGTATTGGGATGTGATTCCAGGAAAAGAAGATGACTACGATCAATTTATCAGGAATGAATTTTATCCGGCTCTGGAAGCGATCGGCATTCGCATCGGCGGCGAATGGAAAATATTGATTGGCGAATCCCCCAATATATTTTTTGAAAGCAGATGCGATCACGCAGAGCAGTTGCTCATTGCGCTGAATAGCCAGAAATTCAAAGCCATGAAATACGAATTGCTAAAGCTTGTTTCCAATTACAGCAGCCGGGTGCTGGTTTTTCACGCCTTCAGAGCCAAAGGAACAAAAGCATCGGACTATGAATTTTATTTTGTTTAAATTGAATTGATGAACTTTAATTTAAAAAAATTTCTGGTAGAGCTAATTGGGATTAGCCTTGTCACACTACTTATAATTTTGCTCGTCGTCCATTTTGTCTTCAAGCAGGAGAAATCCAGCGAGATATTCCTGGGGTATTTGATCAGTCTTTTTATATTTATGCTGGGATTTGTTTCCATCAATTGGGCGTTTGACCGCTCGCTAAAAACTTTTATGGGAATTGTTCTGGGAGGGATGTTTCTCCGTTTCGTGCTGATCGGCGTTGCGCTATTTTTATTAATCAGATTCACCAATATTCATATATTGTCTTTTGTCCTCGCTTTTTTTATTTTCTATATCATATACCAATTTTATGAGATTCGATTTCTCAATGTGAAGCTATCAAAAGGGAAGAAATGGCTGGAAGTTTTCAAAGAGATCTCTTAACTTCTTTTTTAGATAGGGTTCAGGAACATGGTGAACACGCTGAGCAGGGAGGCGAGAATATCAGTGAATTCATCATGCACCATGTTCAGGATCATGTAATTTACCCGATCCATCTCTTTGGCGTCGATCTGTCGATTACCAAGCATGTGCTAATGATCTGGATCGCTGCCGCCATTCTGGCAATTCTATTGCCGCTTATCATTCGAAGCCGAGCTTTGGCTCCCAAAGGTCCCGTGAATTTCATTGAATGGATTATAGTGTTTTTGAAGGATGCGATCATCGATCCCTATTTGGGTGAGGACGGGTACAAATATGCGCCGTACTTGCTCACCGCTTTTTTCTTTGTCATTACGTTGAACCTGCTTGGTCTGGTTCCGATGGGGGCTACTGCCACCGGAAATATTTCAGTCACTGCTGCAATGGCGTTGCTCACCTTGTTTTTAGTGCAATTTTCAAGTATTCGAAAATTTGGTTTTAGAGGCTATATTAAAAGCTTTGTGCCGCCGGGATTGCCTGGTTTTGTCGTCCCAATTATCTTTATTGTCGAGATTATGGGAATGATTACCAAACATTTTGCATTAGCCATGCGATTGTTCGCCAATATGTTTGCAGGACATTTGGTCATTTTTACGCTATTGGGATTGATATTTTTGTTTAAAAATATATTGATTTCACCATTCCCAATTTTTGGGATTTTATTTGTTAGTCTGCTTGAAATTTTAATCGCCTTGATTCAAGCCTATATTTTCACAATTTTGTCTGCTGTTTTTATCGGAGCAGCATTGCATCCACAGCATTAGCAGCCACTGATCACTGATTACTGATTACTGATCACTGACAACTGATGACTTTGGAATATGTTTTCAATTAATTCATCGTGTTAGTAAATGCAATTTATGAGGAGGAAAGTTTATGACGGAAACGGCATGGGCATTCATATCAGCCGGAGTTGGAGCTATTGGAGCTGCTTTTAGCGGCGCTTTCGGAATCAGTATAATCGCCAAAGCTTCTGTAGAAAGTATTGCGCGTCAACCTGAAGCATCGGCCGATATCCGAGGCGTGATGATTATTACAGCCGCCATGATCGAAGGAGTGGCGCTGATCGCATTGGTTATTTGTTTCTTGCTTGCCTTAAAATAAAGGTGCAAAGTGAGCTAAAGTTGAGTTGACTCAATTTTTTGTTACTTCAAACTTTAAACACTGATCACTTTTTTCAATTTCAGGAAGAGAATCTCAATGGATTTATTAACCCCGGATAGTGGCACCCTGTTTTGGACGGTACTCACTTTTATTTTGCTGCTGCTGATTCTAAAAAAGTTTGCCTGGAAGCCGATACTCAAAACGCTGTACGATCGGGAAAGCAAAATCAAAACGGCATTGTACCAGGCAGAGCAGGATCAAAAAGATGCTGCGAAATTATTAGAGGAACAAAAAGCGCTGCTCGAAAAGGCAAAGAAGGAATCGATCCAGATCATAAATGACAGCAAAAAAAGCGCGGACGCGTCCCGCAAAGAACTCATCGAGCACGCAAGGACTGAGGCGGAACGGTTGCTGGAACGAGCAAAACAGGAGATCGATCTCAGCAAAGACGCTGCCATTCAGGATGTCAAGCAGTATGCGACCGATATTGCGATTCTGGCTGCCCAAAAAGTTGTGGGAGAAACGCTATCCAAAGACCAACATTTAAAATTAGTCGATAAATACGTGAAAGAGTTTATTCAAACACAATGATCATAACGGCAAACGCAAAACGATATGCCAAGGCGCTCTTTGAACTGGCGCAGGAAAAAAATCTGGTGGACAGGGTTCATCGTGATTTTAAAGATTTCCTGACGTTTGTAAATGATAGTTCAGATTTACAATCTTTTCTAAAGCAACCGATGCATCAAGAGCGACAGAAATTAATTTCAGAACTGTTGAAAGATCGCTTTTCTGAAACGTTTTTCAATTTTCTTATCTCAGTATTGAAAAACAAGCGCTTTCATTTATTCGAGCCGATTTTTGAAGAATTCGAAAAGCAAATTGACTCGCTGAACAATCGGGTAAGCGCTGTTGCTATTACTGCATTTCCACTTCCTGCGGATGCGCTAGCAAGCATGAGTCGCGAAATCGCGGGCTATTTGCATGCTGATGTCAGGTTAGAAAACGAAGTTGATCCAGCGATCATTGGCGGGGTCATTCTGCGCGTTGAAGATAAAATTTTTAATGCCAGCCTTTCGGAGCAGTTTAAAAAATTGAAATCTCACTTAATCCAAAATCAGAAATAGAATATGGAAGTAAAAGCAAAAGAAATTTCGACAATCTTAAAGCGACAGATCGAACAATTTGAAGTGACGACGGAGTTTGAAGAAGTCGGAGAAATCATTCAGGTTGGCGATGGCATCGCCCGTGTGTATGGGCTGGAAAATGTCATGTCCAGCGAGCTGGTGGAATTCCCGCACGGCGTCTTTGGCATGGCGCTGAACCTGGAAGAAGACAACGTGGGCTGCATTCTGTTTGGCAGTGAAAAATATCTCAAAGAAGGCGATCCAGTCAAACGCACTGGTAAAGTCATGCAAGTCCCTGTTGGCGAAGCGTTGATCGGACGAGTCGTGAATCCATTAGGTCAGCCGCTGGATGGCAAAGGACCGATCAAGGCAAAAGAGTTCTACCAGATCGAGCGAAAAGCATTGGGCGTGGTTGCGCGACAGCCGGTAAAGGAGCCATTGCAAACCGGAATCAAAGCGATTGATTCCATGATTCCGATTGGTAGAGGTCAGCGAGAGTTGATTATCGGCGACCGCCAGATTGGCAAAAGCACGATTGCCATCGACACGATTCTCAATCAAAAAGGTCAAAATGTCTATTGTATTTACGTAGCGATCGGTCAGAAGGGATCGACCATCTCTAAAGTGGTGCAGACCTTCGAACAATACGGTGCGATGGAATATACGACAGTGATATTATCCTCAGCCAACGATCCTGCGCCGCTGCAATATATCGCTCCGTATAGCGGCGCCGCCATGGGTGAATATTACCGGGATAATAAAATGCACGCCCTTTGTGTATATGACGATCTCTCCAAACATGCCTGGGCATATCGCCAGGTCTCGCTGCTGTTGCGAAGACCGCCCGGCAGGGAAGCCTATCCCGGGGATATTTTCTACCTGCATTCTCGGCTGCTGGAACGGGCAGCCAAATTGAGCGATGAGCTTGGCGGTGGCTCCTTGACGGCTTTGCCGATCGTAGAGACGCAAGCCGGGGATTTCTCCGCTTACATTCCCACCAATGTTATTTCTATTACCGATGGGCAAATTTATCTCGAACCGTCGTTGTTCTATGGTGGCGTTCGCCCATCGATTAACGTGGGATTATCGGTCTCGCGAGTGGGCGGCAATGCCCAGATCAAGGCGATGAAGCAGGTGGCTGGAAAACTGCGACTGGACCTGGCGCAATATCGTGAATTGGAGAGTTTTGCGAAATTCAGCTCCGAGTTGGATAAAGCCACGCAGGCGCAGCTTTCCCGTGGACAACGCATGGTCGAAATTTTGAAACAGGATCAGAATAAGCCGTTGCCAGTTGAAAAACAAATTGCAGTGATATTTTTGGGGACGCAAGGATTCCTTGACCAGGTTCCGGTTCAGGAAATCCAACGGCTGGAGCAGGAATTTCTGCAATACATAGAAACAAAACATTCGCACCTCCTCAAAGGCATCGCTGAAAAAAAAGCAATCGATGAGAATTTGCAAGCTGGATTGACAGCGGCGTGCCAGGAGTTTGTCGGGAGTTTTAGTGGGTGAGGTAAACAATGAATCAAGTTGACTTACATATCTTAATAGAAAAAGAAGGCGAACTATATTCTGCCCTGTGCCTTTGTAGCTTGAAGATGTAATCGAAAGTGGAGATGAAAACGATTTTATCCCCCACCCTGCTCAAGTGGAAGAGTGGTTAAAATATTTCAAAGTTCAGGCAAGAAATATAAAAGATGCATTGTTAAATATCCCTCATGATGGGTTCAAGGTTCATGAGGCGGT
>JALOPY010000104.1 GCA_025453735.1 bacterium
CTTATAATGATAATGCCATCAATCTCGAGCGCGCAGCAGGATTCCACATTATTTTTTGAGGCGAAGACATTGATGTTCCAGCAGAAATACCAGGATGCGCTAAATTTATATGAGACGCTCAAAATGAAATACCCGGACAGCAAATATTCGGATGATTCTGAATTCTGGTCTGCCTATATTTTAGAGCAGCAGGGCAAAAATACGTATGCGTTTAATGCGTACCAGGATTTGACGCAAAAGTATCCGAGCAGTCCCTGGACCGATGACGCCCTGGTTCATCAAATTGGATTAGCTGAAAAATTTGTAAGGGAAGGCCAGGAGAGCTACATAAATTTCCTCAATGAAAAATTAGAATCTCCATTCAAAAATGTCAGGTATCAGGCTGCGTTATCCCTGGGAAAATTTCAGGATCAACGCGCGGTCCCGGCTTTAAATGAGATGTCAAATAATGGTGATCGCGATATGAGGTCGATTGCGAAGTCGCTGTTGAAAAGCTATCCAGCCCAAACACCAGCAAGCCAGCGGCAGCAAAAACCAACATCAATCAGACCGCCAAAATCCAGAATTAATCCAAAGGATGATGCAATCAAAACACCGCGACCGCAACCGCAGAAAGAACGACAAACTAAACCTGTTACGCCGAGAGTCAATAGAAGTCAGCCGCCAAAGCAAACGTCACCGAAATCGCAACCTCCAAAGACTTCCCCACCGCCAAAGAAGAGTGTTATCAATTAGGGCATCGCTGTGTCCACTGATGGCTGGCAGTGAACAATTTATGGAGCGAATCGTTAAAATGAATAAATCAGATTTTTATGCTTTTATAAGCTAACTATTAAATTTTTATTTTACATAAACAAATTGATCCGATAAAAAAAACGATTCACAATTCAAGCTTCGAAATTGAAGAATAGAGGCTTATTCTTTCGAGGAGACCATAATGAAACGAGTGGTTTTGGTTTTATTTTTTTGGGGGTTGCTTACTCCCCAGGGTTTATTTAGCCAATATTTCGGCAAAAATAAAGTCCAATACGGTTTATTTGATTGGCAATATATTCAATCCGAACATTTCGATGTTTATTTCACTGAAGGTGGCGAGCGCATAGCCGAATTTGCAGCAGAAATTGCAGAAGCAAGTTATCAGCAGTTGAAAAGCGATTTGAGATTTGAATTGACTGATCGAATCATGATAATCACCCATAACAGTCATAATGATTTTGGGCAAACCAATGTAGATCTCAGTCCATCGGAAGAATCAGTTGGCGGATTTACCGAGTTTTTTAAAAATCGAGTTGTCGTGCCGTACGAAGGTGAATGGGAGAAATTCCGCCATGTGATTCATCACGAGCTTACCCACGCGGTGATGCTGCAAATGGTTTATGGCTCCGGAGTGCAGTCGATCATCACCGGAATGGCGCGCCTGCGCTTGCCGCTCTGGTTGATCGAAGGATTAGCCGAGTATGAAAGCCGCGGCTGGGATACGGAAAGTGACATGTTCATGCGCGATGCCACATTGAATGGCTATGTGCCAGATATTGATTATCTCTACGGATTTTTGGCGTACAAAGGTGGACAGTCAGTTCTGTATTTTTTAGATCAGAAATATGGTGGGGAAAAAATTGGCGAGTTGTTGGGTAAGGTTAAAATTTCGAAGAGTATGGAACGCGGCTTGAAACAAGCGATTGGGGTTGAAACCAAGGATCTGACCAAGAAATGGCACATGCACTTGAAACGGGAATATTGGCCCGACATCGCGGACCGCAAAGAACCAGAAGAGATTGCCAAACGCTTGACCGACCATACGAAATGGCGCAATTTTGTAAACAGCGGTCCGGCGCTTTCACCGAAGGGTGATAAAATCGCATTTCTCTCGGATCGCACCGGTTACTTTGATATTTTTCTGATGAGTGCGATCGATGGGCGAATCCTTGGCAAGCTGGTGAGTGGACAGCAATCCGGCGACCTGGAGGAGCTGCACTGGTTGCGAGCCGGAATCAGTTGGTCGCCTGATTCCAAATTTATTGTCTTCGCCGCAAAATCACTTGGCGATGATGTGCTGCATATTGTCGATGTCAACAAGAAAAAAATAATTCGAGCCATTGAGTTGGATCTCGACGGAATTTTTACTCCGAGTTGGTCGCCAATGGGCGATGAAATCGCGTTCATGGGAATTAAAAATGGCCAGGGCGATATTTACTCGTACAATGTCACAACGGAATCGCTTGATAAAGTCACTGATGATAGCTATAGCGATTTGCAGCCGCAATGGTCGCCTGACGGCAAAAAAATAGTGTTCTCCAGCGATCGCGGGGAATATTACGGGGAGAACTTCCCGACGCGAGTCAAGATGTTCAATGAAGAATTTCGCAACCTGGATATTTTTATTGTCGATCGTGAGACGAATTTTATTGAAAGAATAACAAATACAAATAATTTAGAAGCCTCTCCCGTTTTCTCTCCCAAAGGAGATCGGCTGGCTTATACCAGCGACGAGAGCGGTATCTTCAATATTTATCTTTATGACCTCGCTTCGAAAATGAATTATCCGATCACGAATGTTATTTCGGGAGTCTTCAACCTGTCGTGGCAGGGCGATGGATCGAAGCTGGCGTTCGCATCATTTTACAACGCGGGCTATGATGTTTACCTGCTCCGCAATCCGCTCGAAATTTCCCCCGGCTCAGTGAAATTGAAGGAAACGAATTTCATTGTTAAAAATGGGCATAAACCGTTGAATAAAAACTATGCGGTTTATAATCGCACAAAGGTTGCAACGGAAAGTGAACAGGAAGAACAAAACAAATTTCGGAATTTTATTTTCGATAAAAATTTCGGCGAAGGAAAAATCGAGCTCGATGAAGAAAAAAAATCAGTTTTTTTAGATTCATCGGAATACAAATCGACCACAGGGGAATATAAGATCAGCAATTATAAAATTAAATTTTCTCCCGATATAATTTATGGAAACGCCAGCTACAGCCAGTTCTTTGGCGTGCAGGGAATGACTCAAATTGCGCTGTCAGATGTGCTGGGAAACCATCGCATCAATATTTACACCAATCTATTCTATGACCTGAGAAACTCAAATTATGAGTTATCTTATTTTTACCTGCCGCGCCAGACCGATTTTGGAGTTGGCATATTTCACTATGCCTATTACTTTTACATCTATGACGGCGATATCGGCTGGGTGAGAGATCGGAATTATGGCGGAAATATTTACGCGTCCCATCCGTTTTCGAAATACAAAAGAGTGGATGGTGCGCTCTCGTACCTTGCGATTGATCGCGAGTTTATCGAGTGGAGCGGCGTGCTTCCGGACGAGCGAAGAATGGTTTTGGCGAGCCTGGCGCTGGTAAACGATACCGTGCTTTGGGGCTATACCGGACCAGTCAATGGCAATCGCTATTCAGTTGGACTAACCTATAGCCCTGGAATTGGCAACAACGGCGTCAATTTTTTTACCGCAAAGCTGGATTATCGAAAATATCTTAAAATTGGGCGTGACTATAATTTTGTCTATCGTTTTTCCGGCGGCTTGAGCGAAGGCAAGCAATCGCAAAACTTCTTTTTGGGCGGCACTACTGGCTGGTTGAATTATAAGACTCGAAACGGACTTCGGGTCCGAAACCTTGAAGATATTTATTTTAGTTCATTCGAGCTTCCCATGCGCGGCGCGTACTATTACGAGCGAGTCGGGAATCGGTTTTTTATAAATAATTTAGAATTTCGTTTTCCATTGATTCGATATTTTCTGATGGGTTGGCCGCTCCCCATCGGATTCCAGGATATTCGGGGCGCGCTATTTACGGATATTGGATCAGCCTGGTACGATAACGAATTCAAAGGCGCTTCGGCAACCGGTGGCGCCGTGCCAGCGCTGAAAGATATTTTTCTGGGCTATGGAATTGGCGCACGAATGAATCTCGGCTTCTTTGTCTTCCGATTCGATGTCGCCTGGTCAACAGATTTAGCGAACTATACCCATGGACCATATTACTACATTTCATTGGGACCTGAGTTTTAATGAAAATTTATTGATAGTATCGGAATTCCAAAATTTAGGTAAAAATTATTATAGTAAAACACTACAAGGAGCATCGGAGTTAGCGAGAATCACAGAGATTTTTTAAGGGATTATTTAGCGGTTCTAAAACTCAGTTTAAACTCCGCTTGTGCCTCAGGCACATCCGCCTCTGGCGTGATCCCCCGATTCTCCTTGTGAGCAATTACTGATCTGCGAAATCTGAAATTGTTTTCAGAACATAGCGCGCAACTTGATTAATGAATAAATTCCCCTACAATGAGAAGCGGAGCAAGTGGAGTTTTATAGCCGACACATATTATCTCCAAAAAATTCTCAGTGAAACTCTGTTAACTCAGCTACTCCTTGTAAGGATTTTTTGTGGTATTTTTTGCATAAACTTTGAAAATCCGATACAATTAATTAATGCGCTTCGCAAATGGTTCATGTTCGATTTGTGAAGCTATGTTTTTAAAATTCGGTGAAATGATCGAAACTGATTTGTCGCGCATTTCTTTTTCATGATTCAGCAAGGAACGGATTCTGCCCATGCGAATAGATCGATTCTTGAAACTAAGTTTTTTCGTAATCATTCTGACATTGATTGCTCGTCCTGTAAAAGGACAAATTTTCCAGAATGAGGATAGACCCTCAAAACCAAAAGATGTTTTTGCCTCCCCGCTGTTCCTGTACAATACGTTCTATTTTATTTCTTCCCAGGATAGCACAACTTATGATCTGGATGTTTACCTGGCATTTGCCAACGATATTCTGCAATTCGTGAAAGGAAGGCAGGCAGATTTTACCGGAGGGTATGATCTGTTTGTCACGATATTTGATAAGAAGGGTAGTCTGATCGCTGAAAAATCAGCCCGAAAAAAAATTACCGTCGATAGCTTTGAAGCTACCAATGATCGCCATTTGCGCAATAGGCTGAAATTATCTTTTGAGCTCATTCCTGGTGAATATAAGCTGGTGTTAAATTTGACGGATCTGGATACACAAAAAAATCTCCGTCGCGAAAAAGAGCTTCACATCAAGAGCTTTGGTTTTAATCGATTAGCAGTCAGCGAAATGTTATTTGTAGATTATCTTGTTCGAGATTCTTTAAATCAAATCACAGAGATATTTCCCAACCTGGATCGTAATTTCGCGGACCCCAATTCGTTCTTCTGGGCCTTTTTCAAAATTCATCCGATGAATTCAGGAGATAGCCTCAAAATTTCCTGCACCATCACAGATGCACTGGACCAGGCAATCGTTCGTGACGAGCAAAAAATTTTCACAACGAATAATGTCCTTCCTTATCTATTCGATTTGAGCAAACATATCAAGGCGCCAGGGCGCTATTCAATAATTGCGCAGATCAAACAAAACGATCATGAAGCGAAAACGCAGGCGAAGTTTTCGGTAAGCTGGAGCAACTTCGCATTTTCAAAATTAAATGTCTCATCAGCTATCGAAGCGCTGAAAGATTTCATTCCTGACAAGGAATACAAGATTGCTGACGAGATGTCAGACAGCGCCAAACAATCCTGGTTTCAACAATTCTGGAACGATCGTGACCCAACGCCGAAAACAGCGGAGAATGAGCTTCAAGAAGAATTCTATCGACGTATCGATTTTACAAATAACCATTTCATGATCAATGCATTGGATAAAGAAGGCTGGAAAACCGACCGGGGAAATATTTACATCAAATATGGACCACCGACAGATGTCGAAAGGCATATCGATGAAATGAATATCCCACCTTACGAGATCTGGTACTATCATCACATCGAGCGACGATTCATTTTTGAGGATAAATCAGGAATTGGGGATTTCAAATTGGTGCGAGTCGAGTAGCATTTCAGTGAATGATTTTTCGATGAAATTTTTACAACATGCCGCTTCGCTTCCGGATGAACCATTCGCTGCTCAGGAAGATGATGACAGCTATCAGGAGTATAATCCGGTTCCACAATTCAAATTCCCTGGACTCCACTATCTTTCGTGAAGGAAAATTCAACACGGAATCTAAATTAGCATAATTATTCTCAGTAAAAAATTTTCCCCCCGTTTTCAGCGCCAATTGTTGGAGCAGCGTCTCATCCATTCTGGTTTGCAGAAATTCTAAGTTAAAATCCTCGACTGAAAATTGCCCCTTATCCATTCCGATGACTCGATTATTAAACGTAGCAACTCCTTCAAAAGAATAGTCGCCCCCTTCAAGGGCTTGCAGCGCGCCTTCATATTTTCCATCGCCGCGCCCGGACAGCAGAATCTCATAATTTTTTTGTTTTCCGGTTACCGTCAGTTTCACTTCCGCTCCATCCATTGGTCGGTAATCTTCATAATAGACTTCACCAGTAAATGTAATTTGCTGACCATTGCGATAGATTTCCTGATCGGGGTAGATGCGCACCGGCTTGCTATCCTCTTTTGTTATCAACCAGCGAATGCTGTTGCTCAAGAACTGTTTTAAAACTTCATTCGATCTCCCGATTCCCCAGAGCAGCAAATCCCAGCGCCAAATTCCATAACCCAGAATCGCTATCGATTTATGCTGTCCCAGCTTTTGGGCGATCACCAGGGGGAGCGCGCCTGTAGCATTGCGGAGCAAGGTTTGCTCCGGATCGGTTTCTAATAATACTTCGCTTCCCGGTTGCATGTTCAGCCGATATAATGACAAAAAAATCGGCGGCATATTGCGCCAGAGCTGCTGGTTCTCAATCTCATCATCGGAAAGGCGGGTAGCAGGATGCACCACACCTGCGGATGTCAGTCGGGCGATTACCTGAATTTCGCTCTGTTCGTTAAAAGGAGCAGCAATGGGCAAATAGCTTGATAGCGGCGACAACGATGGATAGTGGACTCCATTTCCTGCAATGAATAGCAGCGGCGTCTGTTTCGTTTCTAATACTTTCTTGATGCCAGGGATAATATCCTGTGGGATGTTTTTGGTCGGGAAATTCTGAAGCACGATGCAATCATATTCCATTAATTTTTGTGGGGCAGCCGGAAAAGCTCCCTGGTAGAACTCCTGATTCTTTCTACCGATCCACCAACTGACTTCGATATTTGGATCAGCTTCCAGATTCTTTTTTAAAAATTTTAGATCAGCAGATGGACCGCCGGCGATGACTAAAATCTTCATTTTGCTTTGCAAAACTTTGGTGTAAAAATTCTTCTGATTGTTGCGCGCGGTCAGCTCGTTTTCGAGAACCGGGATTCTCACGCTGTATTTGGTGAAGCCAGATTGCTTCGGCGTAAAATTGAGTTGGACTCGCGTTTCAAATATATTGCTTTCGATCTGAATTATTTTTGAATCGAGCACATCAGTTCCCTGTTGCAGAAGAACTTCGATCTTTTGGTTTTGATAACCAAATGCCTGCAGCGAGACTTCTACGGGAACCTTGGTATTCACATAAGTTATTTGGTTAGTAGCGATTTTTGATAATACGATATCTTTTTGCTCAATCGAACTGCCGACTGCAATGGGGAAAATTGGCGTATCAAAATCTTCGACGAAACGAACCGGGTTGTCTCCCAGGTTATTGATCCC
>JALOPY010000701.1 GCA_025453735.1 bacterium
AAAGCGGACACTAAGTACCATATTTCATAATTACAATGACATATATTTTTTTATATAGCCATGTTGTAAGACCTTATTTTAGTCTTTTACACCTTAGTAGAAAATGTTTTCGCCATACCTTAACCTTATTACCTTATTTTACAAGCCAGAGGATGATAATAAGGTAATAAGGTTAGTTTGTTTCTGGACTTTTTCTACTACTGAGGTTTTAACAATAAAAATAAGGTTTTTCAAGAAGACAAATTTTGATTATACCTTATAGAGTTTGTTTTGTATGTCACTGAATTTATGAATTAAACCACTAAGTCCTCGAAGACAAAAAATAATGATTGTTTGTAACTACTCAGGTTCAGGGTTTAACAGTTCCCGGTTCAAAATTTAAGATGAATAAAATTTGATTTTTTTCAAATAATAGTTGAATACCATTTGACGATTCATCTAAAATGTAATAAAATAAAAAACAAACTGTTTTCAACCAGGAACCCTGAACAATGAAGCAACCTGAGCAGTTACGATTGTTTTAATCTTTCTTTGTGCCCTTTTTGATTTCCTGGTGACTTGGTGTTTGAAGATTTTCTTTGCCCAAAAGCAAAGACTTAACTTGAAATATTATAGCGGACGCTATGCAATAATGACTATGTAAAACATTAATTCTAGTTTTATGCTGGAGACTTCCGGAGCCGTCAATGCTCTGGAAGTCGAAACGGCGGGCGATAATCGAATGTCATGAAACAAATAACAATACTGGGAGCAACCGGTTCAATCGGTCGCACCTGCCTGCAAGTTATTGAGAGCCAATCCGAAGATTTTCAGGTGATCGGGCTTTCCACCCATCAACGGGTGGCTTTGCTTTATGAGCAGTGTTTAAAATTTCAGCCGCAGGTGGTCTGTATCTCCGGCGATAATGCTCCCATCGAGTTCTTTGATAAATTCAAACAGCTTGGCATCAAGGTTCTGCTGGGAAAAGAAGGCTTGATCGAAATCAGCTCCAATACTCAAGCGGATATTCTGGTCAACTGCCTGGTCGGGTCAAGCGGCTTGTTGCCGACGCTTGCTGCTATCGAACAAAAAATAACCATCGCATTGGCAAATAAAGAAACGCTCGTCATGGCAGGCGAGATTGTTACATCGCTGGCAAAGAAACACGGTGTCACGATCCTGCCTGTCGATAGCGAACACAGCGCGATCTTCCAATGCATTCAGGGTGAAAATTGGACGGAAATTCATCGCCTGATTTTGACCGCGTCAGGCGGACCGTTTCAAAATTACAGTGCCGATCAATTAGAAAAAGTTACCCTGGAGCAGGCGCTCAGGCATCCCAGATGGTTTATGGGAAATAAAATTACGATCGACTCGGCAACGTTGATGAATAAAGGGCTGGAAGTTATTGAAGCGCATTGGCTCTTTGGCGTGCCAGTCTCCCAGATCGAAGTCATCATCCATCCGGAATCGATCATTCACTCCATGGTCGAATTTATCGATGGAGCGATCAAGGCGCAATTGGGAATTCCGGACATGAAAATTGCCATGCAATATGCGCTGACATTTCCAAACAGAAAATATATTCAGAATGAGCGAATCACATTTAATTTGATTAAAAAGCTCTCATTTGAGCAACCAGATGGTCGCCTGTTTCCCGCCTGCGCCCTGGCGTATGAGTCTTTAAAAATTGGTGGGACGGCTCCTGCGGTCTTGAATGCCGCGAATGAAGAGGCTGTCCAGCGTTTCCTGCTCAAACAAATTAAATTCACCACAATAACCAGACTTGTGGAAAAAGCAGTTTATGCGCATCAACCAGTATCGCAGCCAGACCTTTCTGATATTTTAGCGGCAGATCTCTGGGCAAGAGAATTTATCAAAGAACAAATTAATAATGACGAAGTGCTAACAGTTACTTTTTAAATAGTGGAGAATTTGATGGAGGCGATTTTAAGGTTAATTATTGGGTTGGGAATTTTGGTTTTTATCCATGAATTGGGTCATTTTATCCTGGCAAAGCTGGTCGGAATACGAGTTGAAAGATTTTCTCTCGGATTTCCGCCCCGCATGTTCGGGAAAAAAATTGGCGAAACCGATTATTGCGTGTCATGGGTTCCGCTCGGCGGATACGTCAAGATGTCGGGAATGATCGATGAAAGCATGGACAAAGATTCTATCAAAGGGGAACCCTGGGAATTTATGTCCAAGCCGATTTATCAACGGTTCCTGGTTATTTTCGCGGGACCAATGATGAATATCCTCCTTGCGGTTTTTATTTTTGGCACGATCGCGTATTTTATGGGACTGAAAGAGCCATTAGGGGTGATGGTTGGTGAAATCAAATCTCAAAATGTTTCCACCGTCACGCAATTGCAGCCTGGCGACCTGGTGCTGGAAATCGACAATCAGCCCATCAAAACTCTGAGCGATTTTGAAAACCAGGTCAAATTGCCTGATGCTGCGATCGAGTTTATCGTTGAGCGGGCGGGACAAAATGTAACGACTCGTTTTCCCGCAGCTTATGTTGACAGCATCGAAATTTCGCTCCCCCCGGTGATCGGCAGTTTTCAGGAAGATCTCCCTGCGAAAAATTCCGG
>JALOPY010000702.1 GCA_025453735.1 bacterium
TAAGAAAATAAATTTTAATCAATATATTAAAAGCGAAAGTAATTTGCAACAAGTTTTTTTATTTATTTGGTATCCCAAAATTTTTGCTTGACATTCATTTTAGATTTTAGTACTATTTATCACTCAGTTAGCCAAATGTGAATTTCACTATTTTGTTTCCCATGATTTATTTAATTACTTACTTTATTGCGTTGGAAAGGAGGTGATTCTTTCGACAAGTTATCTATTTCAATTTAAAATCAATCATGAATTATTATTTTTTTAACGGGAGGGAAAAAACATGCCTCAAAAGGTTACCAAACTTGTATTAATTTTTGTTCTTATTTTTAACGTTTCCCAGCTCTGGTCTCAATCTACTCCATCAAAAGTCGGCTCTACCGATGATAACTATGGAATAAATTATAACAATGGTCCTGCAATCGATCGAGCGCCGAATGGGCAAATTATCTGTATCTGGGCAACAAAAGCAAATCATAATAACGCAGTATTGTGGAGTAGCTACGATGAGCTTTTCGGAATCTGGAATACTCCACTCGTATTAGGCACCGGAACACCAGATCGAACAACACCAGCTTTAATCGCTGATGATAACAGTCATTTTCATGCCACCTGGAGCGATAACTATCGACTTATGTATGCTCAGTATGATGGCATAGATTGGAGCACTCCGATTAAGGTCAATAAAGACACGCTTAATTCGAATAAAAGTAGCATCGTTATTGGGAGCGATGGCAAAATCTGGGTCGCCTGGAGCACCTATCGCGAAAACGATGACGTCAATGAGTGGCTGTTCGTCAGTCATAGTTCCGATAATGGAGCGACGTGGAGTGATCCCGATACGCTTGCCAAAGACATGCATCCTGGAATTATTTCCACTTATTTTTGCATTCCTCATTTAGCAGCCGGTCCCAATGGAAAGATTGGCGTCGCCTACCGGGAAAAGGATACCAATGTCAGCGCTTTGTATCAACTTTATTTTCAGGAGTACAATGGAGCTGACTGGTCTGCTCCCGAATTGATTACAACGCTCTCCGATAGCATTGATTGCTACCAAGCCTCGATAGCTTACGATTCAAAAGGAAGACTTCACAGCGCGTTTTACACCGATGAAGTCGATTGGCCAAGTCTTGATATGGGCCAGATTTATTATACCTGGAAAGATGAAGGGGGGAGCTGGTCCGATCCCGTAGCGATTACTGCAGAGCCGACTGGTAAAGCAGATTATCCTGCCATTGCGATTGGTCCGAATGATGCGCTTTACGTTGTTTATCTTCAGAATAGTTATGTCAGTGGCAGTCCTCTGCTTCAGGTTTTTGCGGTCAGTTCTGCGGATCGGGGCGTATCCTGGAGCGATACGGTGAGAATCAGCGATGGTACAGTCAATATGGCGCTTCGGTCTGCCAGTATTGGCAAACATCCCAGACCAGCAGGGGTTGGCGGCTCCAGCTTTGAGGGCGGCGCTGATCTCCTCTGGATTCAGCCCGATGCGTCTGAACCTGATGGCAATGCCATTTGTTACGGCAGAATTCCCTGGGTTGAAACTACCAAAATCACTAACGATAAAAGCAAATCGCTGCCAACAACCTATCAGCTCGATCAAAATTATCCCAATCCGTTTAATTCGGTGACAGCGATCCGATTGCAATTGAAGGATCCAGGTCATGTAAGATTGAAGGTCTATAATATCCGGGGAGAAGAAGTTGCAACGATTGTAGATAAAAATATGTTGGCAGGATCCTATAGCATTCGCTTCGATGCTTCGAAACTCCCTGCTGCAATTTATTATTACCAACTAAGTGTCAATGACTTTAGTACGACTCGAAAGATGATCGTGCTCAAATAATTATTGCTGACCACCCACGAACCAAAAATCAAAATTATTGCTGAACGACTTCCGAAGTCTCAATGGCTTCGGAAGTCGTTGAATAAACCAGGAGCAAAGCTCAACGGAGCATCTGTTTTTGTTTCGCCACATCGAATGCGTCATAGACGCATCGCCCCCAATCAGCGGATGCCCAGCCTTTGCCACGACTTAGCGTGAGATTCAGATTATTTTACCAGATTTGTCTCAAACTTCGTTGCCATCGTCATCGGAATGGTCATCTTCTGGGCGCCAGTTACGGCAACAGTTCCTTCGGATAAGCCATCAGAAATAGATTTGACGAACACACCCTCTTTGGCGGTGACTTTGGCACATTCATGTCCATCCACCGTTTCGAACCCTTGCAACGTATTCACACTGACAAAGGTCATGCGCATTTCCGTGCCGCCCTCTTTGACGTTAATCGTATCATTGGTCGTCCAGGAATCAGCAATTTTTACAGGCTTACCAGGCAGATCAGGGAAAATAGTCAGGAAATTGGAGCTGGGCATGCGTTCTCCGCCTGGTCTCATATTTTAAGTGATCGCATCAGCGCTAGATATTTTCAGCTCTTTGCCCAACGGCGAAAGGGCCAGGTTAAATAAAAATAAAATCACTCTCGAAAAGTATTGAATAAAATTTATGTTTGTCTCTTGAATTTTAGAAAACAAAAAGATTTGTTTTTCAATAAAGCGTTTCATCCTTACTGTTGATTTAAATGCCTGGTCACAATCTCGATCAGATCTTCCATAATGCTGTCATAACATTTGCCGTGAAAAGCATTGATCATCACGACGATACTCACGTTGAAAACAGACAGATAAGCCATGTAAGCCGTTGTTCCGATATTCCCCCCGCCATGGCCATAAGCTTTCACGCCGTGCGCTATCCTTCTGTTAATTAAATGAACTCCCAGCCCATAGCCTTGTCGATTGAAATTTGACATTTCATCCATCGATGTCTTTTTCAAAACTTTTCCAGCAAAGAGAGAATGACACCAAACTGCCAGCTCTTTTGCGGTCATAAAAAGGCCAGATGAGCCGTAGGTGATGCTTTCGTGAGATGTTCTTGGGAGAAACGTGATGTCACGGAATGAGCCATCATTTTCAAAGTTATCTCCCCAGACATGGGCGACATTCTTAGGAATCTCCTGCTCGACTGAAAGAGAAACATTTTTGATGTTCAACGGTTCCCAGAAATATTTCCTGAATTCAGTTGATAGATTTGAGCCTGTAGCTCTCTTGATAATCATTGCCAGCAACAGGTAGTTGGTATTTGAATAACGCCATCCTCTACCAGGTGGAAAATAAGGTTCCTTGAGATAGGTCAATATTTCCTCGGGCGTGAACATTTTATCCCGATATTTTATCAGATCATCCCATATTTTCTGATTATCCCAGAACATAAAAAGTCCGCTCGTGTGGTGTAGCAACTGTCGGATCGTGATCGTGCTGTCCACTTTCGGATAGCTCGGCAGCCATTTGAATAAAGCATCATCCAGCGACAGAATTCCTTGTTCCGCCAGCTTGAATGTAAGCGCTGCCACGACATTCTTCGTTATGCTGCCGATGGCAAAATACATATCAGGTTTTATTCTAACTGAATCGTGAGAGATGCCGCTCACACCAAGCCATGTTTCTCCTCCTGGCATGATGATGGCAACCGATGTCCCTTTGACAGGATAGTTCTTTAAATTTTCATCTAATGCTTTTTGGAGTTGGTCGTAAAATGGCAGCTCCGGTTGTGAGCATGAGCTGAAACTCACCATAAAAAAGATGAAGATGAATATTTTTAGTAGGACATGTTTTTCCATAATACCTTTGTTAGTTTGTATTCGACGTACTGATTTTTTTCAACGCTTCTTCTGCATACATTCGCACTTCGAAATCTTCATCATCCAAGGCTCCCCGCAGTGTTTCGACTGTCTGTTCCAATTGAAATTCCATCAGCGCTAAAACGGCGGTGCGGCGTACTTCCACGCTGGAATCCTGCACTGCTTCCTGGAGCGCTGGGATGCCCTTTTCCAATTTATTTTTGCCCAGCTCGCTCGCGCAATATGATCGAGGATACCACCATGATCCTTTTTTCAAACCTAAAATCCAAGCATCGACAGCTCGATCCGATCCCAATTTCCAAAG
>JALOPY010000105.1 GCA_025453735.1 bacterium
AAGTGATATATTTTCTGCCATAACTGATGCTGGTATTTTCCGGAACCTGCTTGATATAATTTACCCGCGATTTCAGCGTCATTGCCGGCGTGATCGGGATACTTTCGGTCGTCTCAGTTGAGGGATAGTAACCATACATCATCACTCCGGGGCGAACCATGTCGAGATAGGTTTCAGGCAAATCCAGAATTGCGCCGCTGTTGGCAGCGTGCTTTAAAGGAATGTGAATTTGCTCATTGTCCAATTGCTGAATGATCTCTTTGAATCGAGCAAATTGCAAATTCGCGTATGCTTTATCTCGCTCATCTGAAGTTGCAAAATGCGTGTATAAACCATGCAGATCGATGCCGTCTAATTTTTTTATCTGCTTAATAAATTTCACTGCATTTTCCCACTCCACGCCAACTCGTCCCATCCCGGTATCGACCTTGACATGAATTCGAGCTGGCTGCTGAAAACTAACAGCGATTTTTGATAGAGCCCGCGCAAGCTGATCAGTATAAACCGTAACTTCTAATTTATATTTTAAAACATCGAGCAACTGTTCTTCAAATACGCCGCCAAATACCAGAATAGGCTCCAAAAAACCCTGGCGCCGCAGCGCAATGCCTTCTTCTACCAGAGCCACGCCCAGGTAAGTTGCGCCATTTTCAAGTGCAGTCCTGGCAACAGCAGCCGCGCCATGCCCGTAGCCATCGGCTTTGACAACTGCCATAACCTGGGCGGGATTTATGGCACGAATATTCTGTGCAATCGCTTCAAGATCAATCTCTGCAAAAGTGGGACGCAAACTTCCTCCATCAAAGAACAACGTGGTGCATTACTATTTTTTAAAGCCGTTCATCAAAAACGCCTGAATGAATTGGTCAAGATCGCCATCCATGACATTCTGAATATTGCTGGTCTCGACTTTGGTTCGGTGATCTTTCACCAAATTATAGGGATGAAAAACATACGATCGGATTTGATGTCCCCAGGCAATATCTTTCTTCGATTTTTCCAGTTCCTGAAGCTTCTTTTCTTCCTCTTCCTTCTTCTTCTGGTACAGCCGCGACATTAAAATTTTCATCGCATTGTCACGATTCATGTGTTGTGATCGCTCGCTCTGGCATTGCACGACAATGCCTGTTGGAAAATGAGTGATTCGAACGGCAGAACTGGTTTTATTGACATGTTGCCCACCCGCGCCGCTGGCTCGAAACGTGTCCACCCGAATATCGGCCGGGCTCACTGTAATTTCAATATCATTAGCGATCTCCGGATAAACAAATACCGACGCGAACGACGTGTGGCGCCGGCTGTTTGCGTCGAAAGGCGAAATGCGCACCAAGCGATGGACCCCGATGTCGGCTTTCAAATACCCATAAGCATATTCGCCGGTCACTTCGATGGTGGCGCTTTTTATGCCGGCTTCTTCGCCTGACTGCATATCGAGAATTTCAGCTTTGAAGCCTTTGCGCTCGATCCATCGCAGGTACATCCGCAGCAGCATCTGAGCCCAATCCTGACTTTCGGTTCCTCCAGCCCCCGGGTGAATTGTCAAAATCGCGCTTAAATGATCATCAGGATCACCAAGCATTTTTTGAAATTCGATCTTATCCAGTTGTTCGGAAAGTGACTGAATTTCCGATTGCACTTCTTTTATAAATTGCTGGTCATCTTCTGCTTCGGAGAGATCCAGTATTTCTGCTATATAAGTCGCTTTCTTCGATAATCTCTGCCACAGTTCAACACTATTCTTGCGAACATTAATATCACGCATCACTTCCTGGGCTTTGTCTTTATCGCTCCAGAAGTCAGTTTTCAATGTATCGGCTTCCAACCTTAGTATTTCTTCGCTCTTCTTTTCTATTTCAAAGATAACCTCGTAATTCATCGATTCGTCGTTTCAGGTCTGCCAATGCAACTTTAATTTCCTCTATCATTCTTTCAGTTCCTCTAATAAATTTTTTTAAGTTCAACATTTTGAAAATAGTGCATTAAAATTTCCTCATGATCGCTTCCGTTAAACGCCATATTAATTCCACCGGTCAGGCACAATCCAACGCCATGCCCATTTCCCGCGCCTTTAAAAGTAAAGCCAATTGGAAATCCATCATCATCGTTTTGTTTTTCAATACTAAAACATGAGCTGGGCAGCCCGCCAGGCGCCAGTATTTTTCGAATGGTATGTTCGCCATTGAGGACCAGGTTTTTATTGCTCGCGAGTATTTCAAGCTCAAGTATCCTGCCCGAAACGCCGATTCGAACCGGGACGATGTCAAACAAATCGCCGATATCATTCCCGGTGGCTGAATTGATGATTGCTTCCAACTCATTCCTCTCGTAGGGCACTCGCCATCTGAAATGGGATCTGAGCGCCTGGAAGTGATTATTGGCATCATGAACCTTTGAGAGATTGCAATAAACGTCCGGTTCATCACGAACCCATTGCTTTAAATTTTCTTCGGATGTCAGATCGATGGGACCTTCATTTTGGTTGTGATTTTCCCCATCAAAAATTGCCGGGTATGGATCCGAATTTTCTTCCTGAGTGAGATTATGCAATGCCTCTGTGTGTCCGCCACAAACCAGCGTATAATTGGCATCAACTACGCCCCGATTATTTCGAAGCACGACTCCCATCGTCTGCTGGACCGCTTTTGAAAAAATCTCAGGCAATTCCCGAATGCCAATGAATGCCTGGCAATGAGATCCGGCACAGAGGTGAAAAGTGTCATCCGAATGCTTTACGCCAAGAGACGCAATGGTTCTGCTTCGCACCGCTATTGCCTGGGCTTTGACTAATTCGATCGGGTATTCCGATTTGACCTCGAGTGCGACCACCGATTCAATATATTTCTCTAATGGCATCTCACATATAATGAGAATTTTTCCTTCGCTGGTACTGCGGAATTCTATGGGACCTCGAAAAGTACGATGCCTGATGCCTGAATGGTGGACATCGCTTTCTCCTCCGGTATCATAAATGTACGTGAGAACCTCAGGGGATTCCGGGACAATTCGAATGATATTTTCAGTCTCACCAAGCTTCTCAAAATCAGAATCAAACAACTCTAATTTTGCCTGCGGCTCATGGATTTTTTCTTTGACAATCCGGTATGAAAAATTGGTCAGGCGTTCCCGCGCAAAATCCAATGCTTCCTTTTCAGAGGGCAATTCATCCACGACCACCCAACATTGCGTATTTTCATTGACAATGCGCTCGCCAAAATATAATTTTCCGCCGAGCGTTTTAATCCTTGTTCCGATCCCCCGTTCGATCAGCGCATATTCTAACTCATGGGCTTCGTGCCGCTTCATGAATTTCCCGAGCAAAATATTGTAAACATATTTCGCGGGTTGTTTCGGCGTGATTCTAATCCGCCATTTGACTGGCGAAGCCACTTCTTTAAGTATGGGGATTCCCTGGTCATTTAGCACGGAGAATCGACCCGTCGCTTTGAACTCCACTGAATCGCGGTTTTCCATTAAGCCAATTCGCAAAATCGGCATATCTTCGGTGCTGGTAAAACTGACCTGGCTTTCATTTCCAGAATTTTCTGGCTTATCACCCGACATTTCCACCTCTAAATTATCCACATTGTAATCCTGGCACATGCTATGCAAATCTTAGTGCGTTAAATATACAATATTTTTCTTTAATAGTCAAGATTTAAAAAAGGACATAGCTTTGCCCGCATTGACTCATAACTAAAGGATTTCCCTGACAATGAGAAACAGAACAATCGGAGTTTAAACGGAGTTACTAGTGACATAATAATTCCTTAAAAAGAGCGCTGTGAGTTCCTGTGGTTGAAGAGTATCCATTAGCGCCGTTGCTCCTGGCAAAAATTCTTTGTTTTTTTCGCCCCAATAGACTTTAAAATTTTGATATACTGCAAACGGTCATAAATTGAACATTCTTTTATTGTCATTGCGAGGCGTTTTTTGCCGAAGCTGAAAGTTTAATTTATGCCCGTGCAAAGTATTCCACAATAGACATAGCCCATTCATAAGGTACAGGAGGACAATCCCGGATTGACGATCGCTCAAAATGATCAGTCAATCGCTCTTATCACCCATTGAGGTTTTACAAAAAAAAATAAATCCTCAGTCTCAGGTGTATAAACCTGGTTTCTGGCAGAAACCAGGTTTATTATCCACCTGTAAGTGAGCTTTTGCAAAAAAAATAACTTTTCGCTTGCTTTGAGTTATCGAGCTTCTTATATTTAGCCTTAATTCTATCTCCCAAAAACCCTATTCAAAGAGAAATTGACCATGACCATCTCAAATGTATTTATTCGGGCTTTTAAATCTATCCTGGAACTCACCGTTCCTTTCGATCCAAAAATTACGGTTCTGATCGGTCCCAATGAAAGTGGCAAAACGAATCTGTTAAAATCATTAGTCTCGTTCGATCCGGATACCCCATTCGATACATTGCTGACCTGCCAATATTCTGACTATTACTATCAGAAAAAGTGTCCTGAAATCGCAATAGAGTTCTCTAATATCTCGAAAGAAAATCGTGCCCGGCTCGTGCAAATTTCTGAAGCATTTAAAAACGTCGAATCATTTTTTATTAAAAAAATAGGACCGGAGATTAGCGATTATACGTTGTTGATTGCTGATAAAGAAACACCAATCGCTGATATGGGCAAGCTGCTGCAATGCTTACCCAAAATAGTTTATTTCGACGAAATCCCACTTATCAAAAACCGCGTCGACTATTACAGTCTGGTGGATGGCAGACCTGGTTATAATACTGAAAGAAATCTGCTTAAAATAGGCGGATTGGATGACTTTGATATTATTTTTGAAGATTCCACACGAGGAAGAAGAACATCGGAAGAAGCTGGTCGAATGATTACCGAGCAGATCCGGCGTGTCTGGTCTCAGGAGCCGACCATCGAGATCAAGCTGAATGTCAATGGCAAAGCGCTTTATATTGACATCACCGATGATACCACTGTTTTCGATACGCCCGAATCACGCAGTCTTGGATTTCGATGGTATCTATCGTTCTACATCAATTTGCTTGCCCAATCATACGAAGCAAAAACGAATGAGTATGTTTTTCTCATTGATGAACCAGGAATTCATCTCCATCCCTCGGGGCAGAAAGATCTGGTGAAAGTATTGGAAAATCTGGCATCAAAAAATCAATTAATTTTTACCACTCACTCTCCATTTATGATCAATCGGGAGTTCCCACAGCGGGTCCGGCTGGTAACCAAAACGAAAGAGGGAACGCGAATCGATAATGAATGTTACCGACATAACTGGAAACCGCTTCGCAAGTCGATTGGATTGATGATTGGAGATCTGCTGTTTTTCAGCGACAGCGGAATGATCCTCGAAGTGCCCAAAGGGAAATTCTCCCTGAAAGATAAAATTCGCTTCTGGAATAAGGAGAAAGAATAGCGCTGCCAGGCACGACCAATCTGGCGGCATGGCTACGAACGATTAAACTATTTATCAATCTCCGAGGATGCGGAGAGCGCTGAATATAACAGAAGGGAATAAAAATAGATTTTCCAAATTTGCGGATAAAACTCTTGCTTGCTCCAAAATTCCTCTGCGAACTCTGCGTTGAGGAGCACAAAATATCAAATCCAAAAACTTATTACTTTGATGAATAAAAGTGTGACGACTGATCTGCAAAATACAATTTGTGATGTTCCCGGCATAAAAGTCGGGCACGTTCAAAATCACGAAGCGAGAACCGGTTGCACCGTTATCCTCCCGGATATGCCTGTCGTGGCGGGAGTAGATGTTCGCGGTCTCGCACCAGGAACGCGGGAATTGGATTTATTAGATCCAGTGCGACAAGTCGAGCATATTCATGCCATCGTCCTCACCGGCGGGAGCGCCTTTGGTCTGGATGCTGCCTGTGGCGTCGTCAAATTTTTGGAAGAACAGGGGATCGGTTATGATACCGGAGTTGCGCGAGTGCCAATCGTTCCTGCGGCGGTAATCTACGACCTGGCTGTCGGCTCACCAGATATTCGACCGGATCTGCAGATGGGCTATCTTGCTGCGAGCAATGCTTCCTTGAAGAATGGTGATATTGGATTAGTTGGCGCTGGAACCGGAGCGACTGTCGGCAAATTTGCGGGACAACGTTTTGCAATGAATGGCGGGATTGGAACGTGTTCAGTTTTAATTGATGAAACTATTGTTATCGGCGCCCTGGTCGTCGTAAATTCCCTGGGCAATATTATCAATCCTGAAACTGGAAAGACAATTGCCGGAGCACGCAATCCCAATACCCGTCATTTTATCGATCCCATTTCCTTTTTGAAAGCGCCAAACAATTTTTCCTTTGCCCAATTCACCAACACGACATTAGCCGTCGTCGCGACGAATGCTCAATTGAGCAAAGCAGATGCAAAAAAATTAGCCCAGATGGCGACGAGCGGAATAACCACCACGACCCTGCCCGCGCACACTCCTTTTGATGGCGATGTTGTATTCGCCATTTCCACCGGGGAAAATCCTGCCGTGGATCTGATTCGGTTAGGATCGCTGGCTGCTCAATTAGTCTCCCACGCAATCATTCAGGCAGTGAATTGCTCAAATCCTGCTGAATAAAAAAATAGGCGATCGCAGAACAGTTGTCCTGGTCGCCTATAATTATTTTTATACTCCCCAAAACTTTCTTATTGTGACAAAAGTTTTTATAAGTCTCACGCAAAGCCCGCAAAGGAACAAACAAGCAAATTTGCAATCTTTGCGTGGGGGAAAAATATTTTCAGACTTGAGTTGCTTTAGGAATTATTCCAGCAGAGTTATTCCCTGGGAATAACATATTTTTTCATCTTAAAACGTAACGTGGCTTCCGGAATTCCCAGAAGTTTTGCCGCTTTAACCTGGTTACCCCCAAATTTTCCCAGCGCTTTTCTGATGAGGTAGATTTCAATATCTGAAATCACGGCTTTCAGATTTCGCGGTTCCAGAAAATCTAAAGGATGACGCTTAATTTTAAAGGGCAAGAATTCTACTGAAAGCTCGCCTTCCGGGGACATCATAATCAGGTTTTGAACAGTATTTTCCAACTCCCTGACATTCCCTTTCCAGTCATACTCCAGAATTGATTCGAATATTTCTGATTGAACTGCCGGATCTTCTTTTCCTTCCTGCTCACAATATTTGGTAAGAAAGTAGGAGAACATCTCCGGAATATCCTGTTTTCGCTCTCGCAGTGGCGGAATCGATAACGTCAACGCGTTCAAGAGAAAATAGAATTCTTTGCGGAATTTTCCTCGCTCGATTTCTGTCGTCAGGTCATGATCAGAAGTGGAGATAATTCGCAATTCAACTTCAATCGGTTCGTTCCCGCCAACTTTCTTAATTTTTTTATCCCGCATGATGCGTAGAAATTCATCCTGGTATTCCAGGCTCATATCGCTGACACTATCGAGAAACAGTATGCCATTGCTGGCTTTTTCAAGCAAACCAATTTTCTTCGAAGCAGTCCGGTCTCCCTCCGACACCTCTCCGAAAAGATCTTTTTTATCAATCGTTTTGCCAAGCGCCGCGCAATTCAGCACGACAAATTCATTCGTCCGACGCGAGCTCTGGTTATAAATGTGTCGGGCAATGAACTCTTTCCCCGTACCAGTTTCACCGATGACAAAGATATTACTGTCGATCTTTGAAAGTCTCTTGACAGCTCTTCTCAGCCGTCTTGCCTCGGGGCTGCTCCCAACAATGGGTTCGCCCTCAAAGATTTCGACTTTCTTATTTTTTGCAATTCGTGGGCTCATAGTTTTCACCTTCCTTAATTAATATTTTGAGTTAATTTGTGACCTTCTTTATCCAGAGCTTTTGCTCTGCTTCGTTTTTTAATTAATAAATTTAAATAGACGATCATAATCATGGTCAAAAAAATCAAAACTACAAAACTCATCTTAAAATATCCATAAGGATAATAATATAAAAAAAGCAAAATAGATGTGACCATGAATAATCTTAAAAACATCTGATATGGCAGATTTCTCAGGAAATTCTGAGCCAATAGAAAATATTTCTCGACGTATGAGCTTCGTTGAATTAGT